>CAZXYJ010000001.1:0-25891 GCA_964644925.1 uncultured Halobacteria archaeon
AGGAAGAAAAAAAGAATAAAATAATAAAAATATAAGTACTCTTCGGTGGCAAAAAAGAGCGAGGAAAAGAAAAAGTTTCTATTAACATGTTAGAACTTCTCAAGCTAAAAACGGAAAATGAAAATAAAAAATGGTGAAATGATATTGGAATCTTGGGACGATGTATTTTCAAATCAAAACATTTCCGAACAGAAAAAGGAAGAAATAAAGAAGAAAATAGTCAGAAGGACAAGACCTTACAACCATTATCTTCCCATTGAAAGTCCTGGTGATCACATGCACGCAGAAGTACGTATTCTTGAATGTGTTGACGGCATACAAATACAAGATACGCTATATGGCGAGGAGTTTCCAGATACGATTAGACTGAGCATAATAAACACTGACAAAGATAGCGTTATAGTATATCTCGATGATATTCCATGTTGGGGCTGAAAGTTAGAAGAAAATGTATATTTTGAAGAGATAAAGGAGGTAAAAGAAAAATGGAAACACAACTAATTTTTAAAATCAGCAAAAATGAAGTAATAGTGGAAGCGCAAATAGGTAAACATGAACCAAACGAAATAGGCAGATTAACAAACTTTCGCTATCCGGATATAATGTTAGACTGTGTCAAGGTATTTTATCGACATCATAGAGATTGGTTGTTAAATGGTGAAGAAGAGAATGATTTTAAAACCGATAGTTCTGCAGCTACCGAGGATCCAGCCAAACTGATAGGTTCATGTGGAGAAAAAACATCAGCGTTTTCAAAATCATCCGTTTCGCCGGTCCAAGCATCATCAAAACAACGAAAAAAATATCCCAACTGGCATGGTATAGGAAAAGGAAGAGCAGGAACGATATATGAAGAGGTTCTGAATGCTTTCTTAGAAGAATACAAAGAGAGAGGAGAACCAAGCCCTGAAAGGGCGTATTGTCTTATTCGCGAGATGTATGGCAAACACTTGGGTGGAAAATCCCTTTCCGTGTATGCAAGTATGTATAATATATACATTAGAGAAAACAAACTCGCCGAGTTCGCAGTAAAACCTTCTGCAAAAGAGTCGGAAACAAATAATCTATACATCCCTGAGTCCACCGTAACCCCCCCCCAAAAAGAGCTAAAATCGAAAACAAAAAACATTTCGATGGAAGAGGTAGTAGAGATATGGGGGGCACTCCCTGGTAAATTTAAATATAAACAGATTAAAGCGCTTGTGCCCATGCACATAGCACAAACCGCTCCTCGTATAGATGCCACTAACTTCATCATTAAACAGTTTTTAGAAAACAGCGAGTTTGAATGTGAAGAGATATCACCGGGTATCTTCAGAAAAAATCTTGAAGAGAGAAAAGAAAAGCAATGATGCCTGAAGACATCAAAGCTGGCTTAAAATCCAACAGGCTAAAAGAGATTTCGCTTACGCAAGCAGAACGATACAGCCGCAACGAGCAGTTTCTGCAGCTCATGCGCGAAGATAAGTTAGGTATCAAAGCTTACTGGGATGAAGAGCAGCGGATGGTTCGGTTCGGGTTAGAATGAAATATGTCGGCAGTCTGTTCGGCGGAATCGGGGGATTTGAACTCGGCTTTGCGCGAGAAGGATTTAAAACAAAATGGTTCATTGAGAATAACGAATACTGCCAAGCAGTCCTCAGAAAGAACTTTCCAAATACCCCTATTTACGGAGACATACGAAAACTCAATTTTGGAGAACTCAAAGAAGTTGATATACTCACAGGTGGCTTCCCCTGCCAGGACATCTCCTGTGCCAACCCAAAAGGAAAAGGAATTGAAGGAGAACGGAGCGGGTTATGGACATATTACGCAAAAGCTATTAGGGAGATACAACCAGAATACGCAGTCATTGAAAACGTTCCAATGCTCGCTAACAGAGGACTCAACTTTGTCCTTAGAGACCTTGCCGAAGACGGGTATGATGCAGAATGGTTCTGTTTACGGGCTTCAGATTTCGGAGCGTTACACAGAAGAGAACGATTATTCGTTATTGCCTACCCTTCAAGCACGAGAATGGAAAGGAATGACGGCTGCAGATTACAAAACTCTGAGAGGGGAGAAGAGCAAATGGGGGCGCGGGAGTTTAAAAAGTGCATTTCTCCCAACAGTAACGGGGGACAGTGTAAATATGAGAACCAAGAACTATGCACAGGGCGGAACTCCTCTACCACTTGTTTTGTTACCGACCCTAACTATCAACGGCAATTACAACCGCAAAGGAGCAAGCAAGACATCGGGGGACGGATTGGTGACGGTGTTGAAACGCGTTTCGTTACCAACGATTTCCGCAACAGAATACAAAGGTGCGCAGAAGAATCGTTACAAGGGGAGCAGGGATTTTCGTGGTGTACGAATGTCAGAAGGATTGAGGACTTGCAAGGAAGACCCGATATACCTGAACCCCTCTTTCGCGGAGGTCATGATGGGATTCCCAGTTGGATGGACAGAATTAAGTGTTGTGGAAACGCAGTCGTTCCGCAAGTTGCACAATTCATCGCAAGGAGAATTAAAGAGATAGAAAAGTGGACTTTTTAAGAGCAGAATTTACCAAACGAATAAAAACCTTCAGCTTAACGGACCAAGCAAAACAAGAACTATTCAACAAATTCAAAGACTGCTGGGATACAGGTTTCAGGTGCTTCTATTGTAAAAAAAGAATGGACTTGAAATTTGAGAACGAATATTCATTCACGATAGATCATACAACCCCGAAAGCCAAAGGAGGTCAGGACACAGTGCAAAACTTAGAATTTGTATGTAGGACCTGCAACTTCCTCAAGGGTGGCATGGACACAGAAAAATATATGGACAATATGGAACGGCTAACAGCAAGAAAAAACAAAAATGAATACAGGAAGGCAAGAAGAGCAACAGAAAAAGACAAACAAACAAGAGAAGCATATAAGACTATTTTTGAACTGGTGGGCGCTACAAGGACAGAAGCAAACGAGAACTAAATGAAACAATATAATTTTGTCCCTATTGAATTGAAAGATGCCAACCGTTTCATAGCGCAGTTTCACCGGCATAACAAACCTGTTGTCAGAGCAAAGTTTCAGGTGGGGCTTATGAAGGACAAAGAACTAATCGGTGTTGGAGTTGTCGGCAGGCCCATTGCCAGAATGTTATCTAATGGTAAAACCGTTGAAGTGCTGAGAACGTGCATCAAAGAAGGCTACCCAAATGCGTGTTCAATGATGTATGCACGGCTGAAGCGAATCTCAGAATTACTGGGTTATGAGAAAGTTATAACATACACCCTCCAGAAGGAAAGCCAGAGCAGCCTAAAAGCGTTAGGAGCTTCCATCGTTGCAGAGGTTAAACCACAGGATTGGAATAGGAAGAATCGGCGTAGAGCGGCACAGCCCGTGTACAAAGAGCCAAAATACAGATGGGAATTATAACACATTGAAATCCTTCACCGACCGCGTAAAACGTAACCAGGAAAAGCAGGGGTTATATGTATTTAAAGTGCCAAAAAGCGTTGACCCGCAGATACGAGAACCCATTGATTTAATCTGCATGAATACACATGGCAAAGTAACATTTATCAGGGCGAGGGGAAACGGTCACGGCAATCTTAACGGGGTAACTACATTACGACTGAAACAACTCGGTAAACAGTGCGGTGCTAAGGTATTGCATTCAAAAGAAAACGGTGCCGGTGAGATTGTATTTTTCAGGATATACGAGAGATGAATAAAAAGAGACGAAAGAGGAGAAGACGTATCAGATTCACAGAGGAAGTCCCAGATGCAGAATGCCTTATATGTCCCTTCTCTTGCTGCTCTCACCCCTTCCAAGAACTATTTGACGAATCTTATCTAACCACATACGCCAAACTGTGCATCAAAGACCTTACCCCGCACGACCGCCGTAAAGTTCTTGCAAGAATCGAAAATCAAGGTTGTGTTAAAAATGCCAAGATTTAGACTACCCTAACCAAACACAAAAACCGAAACCTTTATATACCCTTTCCGCTAATATACTATTATAGGAAAAAACTAAAATGGGAAAAACCGAAAAGAAGGGAGAAGAAGGGCAAGAAGAAGAATACTTTGACCTATCAATAAAAATATCGGGTGAACCACTCAGACAACTTATGGCAATAAGAGCGGATAAGGAAAAGAAAACAAGAAAAATAACATCAGCAACAGAAATTGTTCGGGAAGCGATAGAGCGTTGGTATAAGGAAAGTTTTGAAAAGGAGAAAAAATAAAGAAAATGGAAATGAGAAGGCGCTTCGGGGCAACCTTCTCGGTAAAACAATTTGCCGAGCAGGTATATAAGTTTTTCGGTTTTCAGCTTAGCGGGCTGAAGACACGACTCTCGGAAATGAGAGCCAGAGAAGAGAGCTGGGGATTGGTTGTATTTGAGAGTGGGGTAGTTACGGAGGTAGCAGCATGAGCGAAGAAGTCAAAGAGCAAGTTAAGTACGATTGGAAAGAGCTGAGAATAGCCGAATATGCACGACTCGAAAACGAGATAGCTATCGAAACGCATGAATTAGTTACCGACCCAGTGAGGAACAGACTGATTAAGGAGCAGGCAATGCTGAACGCGGAGATTGAAGAGGTTGAGGCGATATACCATAAAAACATCGAAGCAGCACAACAGCAACAGGCAGGCATAAAGTTAGAGCTTGCAGAAACCTGGAGCGACACAGAAGATAAAACTTTTGAATGCGATGCCGGCACAGCAATACTACGCACGACAAAGTCACTGCATATCAGAAGCAAAGAAAAACTCGTGGCTTTCCTCGAGCTGAACAAAAAACTCACTGAATTTATAAAGAGCTTCGAGATAACAAAGTTGAGGAAGATAAAGGACGCGGGGATGCTGGAAGATGAGATAGCAACCTGGGACGAAAAGAAGAACGTGGCGATAAAACTTGCGGAGGCAGACCAATGAGAAAATGGAAAGCAGAACTATGGATGGATGATACCCCTCCAGAAGAAGACATAACACTCAAGGACGGAGGACATCTCGCACAGAAGGAAATAAACATCGCAATGGAAAAGGCAAAAGCAGCAATCGAAAAGGAATGGGACGGTCTGAAAGTAACGAATTACGATGTGTATATTGACAAGGAGGCAGCCCAATGAAAACCGAAAACATAGAGTTGAAAAGCGATCCAAAGTTGGGGCGGATTCTCGCTGAATATTGCGAAGATATAGGTGCTATACCCACCCAGGAAGGCAAGAGATTCTTCAGAGAATGGAATACAAAAGTTCCTACGAAACTTATCAGGCAGTGCATCTTCGCTGGGATTTACTGGGTGAAAAAGTATCCTGAGGATATAACAGTCGTGGAGGGAGAATAAGATGGATGAACAAGAGAGGACATCGTTAGAAGAGCGGGAATTGGAGGAAGCAGAAGAAGTATTCGCTAAATCTGGTACAGCGGAAGAAAGCTATCATTCCGATGGCACCGGAGACGCGGCGACCGATGAAGAAGAAAGTGTTCTTGCTGCAGAGATACAGAAGATAAGAGAAGAGCAAGGCAGAGCAGCACAACCGGTAGCAGTAGAGAAAAAGCCATCCCAGAAGAAGGAAGAAACAGCCAAAGAAAACCAGCAGATATTAGCGGCACTTGGATTCAAGCGATATGAGGATACGGGGGTGATAAAATACAGCATCCGGGTAATGGACAAAAAGATTGGTGTGACATTCAACGAAACGAACCCACTCGGTAAAGTGTGGGCTTACACTGTTCCAGAAGGAGAGGAGGATAAGGAGTTTCTCAAGAACGGCGAACTCGCAGAGCATCCATTGATAGAAAAATATATCGCCATCAAAGAGGGTAAAGAGCCGATGCCTGAAATACGCGTGACCGGCAAGATAACGGAAAAGCGAGGTAAAGCCATCAAGATAGAAATCGAAGAGAACGGAGAAACAAAACAAATCTTCTTCGGACAGGGAGCAGTAAAGAAAGACAACGACGGATATTTCATACCCGCAGGATTCAGCAAGGCGACAAAGGATCACGAGGCAAAGATGGCAATACCCAGAAACATTCGGCTCCAGGATTATTTAATACAACTCGAACAGGCTCCGATGGCGGACACAACAGAAGAAAAAAAAGAGTTACCTAAAAAGCCCGACGAATTAGCAAAGGCAGAATTACAACCAACCGGAAAAACCACTATGGACGAAATAATAAAGCCAGAAGAAGAATACACGGACATGGGAGAACAAGTAATAATCGAAGAGCATATCAAGAAATATGTGGGAATACTGGCACGAGTTACAGAAGTGATTTTAGCAGAGGATAGAATCCCGGACCGCGAGAAAGGCTACGGGGTGAAATTCGTATATTACTCGGTAATCGGAGAAACAAAGAAAAAACCGGAACTGAGCAAACACGAGATAGAAGAGATAGCCCGGGCGATATTAGACATACCGATAGAACCGATTGCGAAGGAAAACGGAGGCGACAATGAAGGGTGGGACTAACCTGCTCTTCACCGTCGAAAAGAAAAATGGTTTCAGCAAAGAAACAAGTAACTTCTTTGGAACCTTCAAAACGGTTGAAGGAGTTGGGGGTAAAACAAGATAGCCTTTTTGCATGGTATCAATATCCCGATAAGCACATATATTGTGAATACCGTGAATACCAAGCGTCTCAGGATGATCAAAGCACATTTCAAGACGGATACGCAAAATTGCCAGTTGAGATATGTGCGGCATTCACAGTTGCGGAACTCGGCGAGCTGCTACCGAAGTATGTAACATCCGAAAAAGATCACTAAGGAAAATTCTTCGTTAGAAGTGAGGACGCAGTTTATAACACATTAGAAAACACCGAAGCAAATGCACGGGCTGAAATGCTAATCTATCTCATAGAGAACATGGAAATGGTAGGGGCGACCAAACAATGAGAGACAAAACAATAGATTATAACGCACAGGCAGGCGGCGGAGTAATAGCAATACTCAAAGCAATAGAAGGACTGAAAGCATGGAAAAGAGAATATAAAGGGCAAACAGGAATGGACTTAGACATATCCGATGACTTAAAAGGAATCAGAAGCAATCTAAATGATTTGATAGAGATAACGGAGGAGACAGAGCAATGAAAGAAGAAATTATCGAAGAGAGGTTCTGGATATCCAATAAGGATTGCAAAAACGGTATCGGAGTGAAAATAAATAGCATACAAAGCAAAAGAGCGAGTGGAGGAGGTATCGAAAAAGAAAGAGCAATAAAACAATTGGAGAAAATGGAAGCCGAAAACGATGTTAAAATCGAAAAGTTAGAAATAAAACTGCACAATTTGAAATGTGAACAAGACCAAATAATAGAAACAATAAAGAAGTTAAAGTGGCAAAAGGGAGCGACTATATTATGATACCGCGACTATGGACTGACCTGACAGAAGAAGAGTTACAAGAGGAAAGAAAGCGTATCCAGAAAGACCAGAATGCACATACTGGGGAGAAAGGGAATGATATTACTCAATCCTTTCCCTAATGGCAAGTTGCGTGATGAGATGCTTCGCACAGTAATCAAAGCAGAAGGCGCTGAGGATATAGCAGCCGTTGGAGTATTCCGATTATACACGGTGGAAGTCATAGAGGACAAGAGAGAAAAATAGAAAACCTAACAATTGTAAAAAAACGGCGATTAGGTCGTTTTCGCTATGCCTTATACCTTTATATACTCTAAAAGCCAATATTTAATAGGGGTACGCCTTGACCGTATCCCCACCTGTCAAGGGGGTAAAAAGATGGTAAGTGAAGTAAAGGGAATAGGAACTCAGAGAGCTAAGGAGTTTGCAGAGTGGTTAAAATCAAAACATCAAAGAGAGGAAAAAGAATATAAAAGAAAGAAGAGAGAAGAAAGAAATATAAAAGAAATAACACCCCCCAATGATGTTTTTGGTTTAAGGCGTAATAAGAAAATTTTATTATTTAAAGCAAACGTCCCCATCAAAATAAATATTACAAGAGATAATCCTAATTGGCATCTCTTTAGAAAATATATATTAAAGAGAGACGATTTTAAATGCGGTTTATGTCCTAATAAAAACAATTTGCAGATTCATCATATCATACCTGTTTCTGAAAACATTAATTTAATGTATGATGAAGATAATTGTTTAACATTATGCCTGAAATGCCATCAAAAACAACATCCAAATAATAATCTTTTTAAAAATGGAGAAACATAACAATTGTTAAAAAAATAGGATACGAGTTGCCTCAGCGGAGATATACGGCTGTTTTAAGGTGGAGCTACAGGGCGATTTTCGCATATAAGTTACGTTTAGCTATTGCAGAATACAAATATACCCGGGAAATCCATTTGAGTTCTAAGCTGCTATACATAACGCACAGTAAAAGATTATTTTAAGCCGATTTAAAAAACGAGGCTCATACAGGCCACCTAAGCAACGAAAACAACTTCCGAGATATTTAAATAGCTTTTTATATTTTAACGTCTAAGGTCTATATGTGGGCATACATGAATAAAGAAAATCATTCTTGGGATAAACAAGAAACTGAAACAAATCGGGCTTTTAATGCTTTTCTGGTTTATAAAAACATGGGTGCTTTGCGGTCGTTAAGAAAGGCAGCAGAGGAATTTTACGGTAATGCTTATATAACCAATAGTGTATCCAAAGTGAACATATTTAGAAGATGGTCAACCAAGCACAACTGGGTAGCTCGCTGCGGAGCTTACGACATAGAGCAGGATAGAATATTCCAGGTAGAACAGCGAGAAGCGATAAGAGAAATGAACAAACGCCAGGCAAAAATCGGCGCAGCAATGCAAAACAAAGGCATAACTCGATTATTGGATATGGATGTTAACGAACTCACGCCAGACCAAGCGGCGAGACTGGCAAAGACCGGCGTAGAAATAGAACGTCCGGCGAGAGGTGAAGCAACAGAAATTAGCGAACATAAAGGTGAAGTCGGGATAAAGATTATAAAAGTGGAGCCTGAAGTAGCAAAGAAGATAGGGGATGAACTCGCGAAAAAGGATACCGGATGAAATACTCGAGACGGAATTACTTGAGAACAGCCCCGCATATTTCATCAAAACCATCTTCGGATACAGAATAGATGAGCCACACTGGAATATCCTAAGACATTACGAAGAGATGCAAGAGACGTTAGATTTAGCACCGAGAGGTTGCGGCAAAACGAGAATAGGCAATATCGGTTACTGCGCCTGGCTTGCAGCAAACAATCCGAACATAAGAATATTGATAGTTTCGGATACGGATACACACGCAGTAAAATTCTTAGGCCCAATAAAAGCGGTCTTGGGGTCACATCCTTTAATTCGACAATACTACGGCGACTTAAAAAGCAACAAGTGGACAGACCACGAGATAACACTGAAAACACGTACAGATAAGGTGCTCATGGAAGCGACTATATCAGCAATGGGTATGTATTCCGGTGCCGTAACGACCGGACATTATAACATAATCATAGCGGACGACCTAATCAATTTCGACAACAGCCGTACAGAAGGGCAGCGGGAACGTAGCAAGGAGTGGTTTAAGACTACGTTACTTCCAACAATTTTACCGGGTGGTGAGATACACTGCTTAGGTACAAGATACCATTATAGCGAACTGTGGGACTGTGTGCAGAACGAACTCGGATATGACACGCAAATACAACGTGCGATAATAGATGAAGGGCTGGAAACGGAACATTCGCTATGGGAACGGCACATGCCGCTACACACTAAAATCATAGGTAAGGAGCGAATAAAAGGATTAATAGAAATCCGAGAAGGAGACCCCGAAAACCCTTCAGATTCCGGCACAGGCAGCATAATTTTCAACCTCCAGTATCAGAATGACGTGGAGCTACTGAAAGAGGGCAGGATATTCTTATACGACTGGTTTAAGTTTTACGAAGACATCCCTTCTGGACTCCGGATATATCAAGGAGTTGACCCAGCAATATCGCAGAAAAGCACCGCAGATTATTTCTGTCTTATTACAATCGGAATAGACCGCTTAAAGAACATCTACGTGCTGGACATAATACGTGAACATCTGACCTTTGATAAGCAAATAGAGATGATAAAGCGGAAATGGGATGAATGGAAGCCAGACGTTACCGCTATTGAGAAGGTCGCATATCAAGAAGCTCTAATCCAACAAGTGCGAAAAGAGCACCCTGAGATGCGAGTGCGTGAGATACAAACCGGCACTGATAAAGTCAGCCGTGCATATAGCCGCTCAGGACTATTTGAAAACGGTAAGATATTCGTGCGAAGAGACATGCACTTATTCATAGATGAGCTCGTGCTATTCCCAGATGCGAGACACGACGACCAGTTTGACGCTTTCGACTTCGCTCTGGACGTGGGGTTGGCAACTAAAAGACCCGTATCTTCTTATGTCCCACCCCCCATAAGCCCTTCGGGTCCGGGAATAAGGATATGACGAAGTAATGCAATGTGATACGTAATGTAATGCAATGAAGCACAACAGAATACACCACTATATTGCAGTATTTTATATGGAGTGCAGTAATGTTTGCAGTAACCTTTATATACTTGCAGTATAGTTTACAGTATAGAAACAAAAATGGTAGAAAAAGGCTATAAAGCGATAAGCGTAAAAAGGGATATTGCAGTAAACATACAGCAAAGAGCGAAAGAAGAAAAAAAGAGTATATCAGATTTCTTAAATGGATTGTTAAACGGAGAAGGCGTATTATTAGAATTTCAAGAAGCACCTGGATGTGTAACAAAAGAAGATTTAAAGAGAGCAATAACGGGACTGGAGAACGACATAACCGTGCTGGTCAGAGACGCGGTAAAGGATGCGTTTGCTGAGATAAAGTATTAAGAAAAAAAAGGAGAAAAAGAATATGAAAAGAGAAGAAGACAAAGGGAAACCCACAAATATTAGAGGGGTTATTAAAAAAGGTAAAGATAATGGTATAAGTAATAGCGATACATTACTCCGAGATGTCATCATATCAGCAGGTGGAAAGGGGAAGCTAAAGATTCGGAGAAGCCCTCCGAATCAGCTATTGCTTGAAGTCCCTCCCAACGAAACTGTATAAAAAGGAGGGAAAAGATAGGAAATAAGAAAGGGATAAAAACGGTGGAAAATAATAAAGAAGCAGTAAATGCAATTGCAAAAGAACTTATAAAGGCGGTGGATGAACTAAAAAAAGATACAATGCGAGCATACGTATTGAAAGATGCTGATGATAATATAAAACGGTTAGTTGGAGAAGTATATAGTACCTCCCAAGATGCATTATTCCTTATGTTTTTTTATAGTACTTTCAGGTATCACCTATGGGCGCATATAGCTGCTGATGCGTCTTTGAAAATGAGCGATTCAGAAACAAAAGGTATTATAATAAAGGTCACGGAGGGTTTAGATTACTTGGCTGAAAGCTTAGCGAGAAACGATAAAGCAGAAATATATGTGGCTTTGGCAAAACTGGTGTCTGATTATCTAAATGAATTAAACAAAGAGGGGTAGGAAAAAAATGAGCGTTGATACTAAAAAGAAGTTGTATGAATGTTTGGTAAAGCGACCTGCCATCATGAGTAAGAACGAGTTCGTTTACACTGCAGGGTATACAGGATATGACTTCTTCGATCTTAGTAAACTGACTCTTTCACCAAAAACCTCTGGAGATATAGTTAAAATGTATGTGGATTTGCTTGAAGAAGCTAAAAGAGAGGGTTTGGATTTCAACAAATTAGCATTCATAGAAAGAACAATTGGTCCTATGACGATAGCTTCTCAACTTTCGTCTGAAGAGAATTTAGAAATCGTGGTTATTAGAACGAAAGTACCATGTTCCTGTAAGTTATGCGAGACGAAATTACGAGTTAAAGGTGGCATCGAACCTCCACTTTTCAAAGTGGATAAAGTGGTAATCGTAACCGATGTTGTTACCAGCGGAGGAACGGTATTGGATGCAATTAATATTATAAAGAAGGCAGGTGCAAAAGTCGTGGCAGCCATTGCTATACTTGACAGGCAAACAAAGGTCAAAGATAAAACAGGGAAAGAGAGGATAGAAAAGCAAGGGGCGAAGCTATTTGCTTATTATACAAGAGACGAGCTATTAACATTAGGATTTGCAATGCCAAGCAAGGAGGATCTAGGGCAAAGAGACTTTCTTCTTGAGCTAAGTAAAGCAATATATCTATCAGAGGAGGAGACGGGCCTGTTTAGAAGCCTTTTCGACTCTATTGCAGAAGAGGTTTTAAGGAATAAAAAGGATGCTGAAGCTAATGAAAAGAATAAAAGAGTGATTAGAAACATGTTAACGTCTATCTTGATAAATACGAGAGTTAGCGTACTCCAGGCTGCGGAGTTGATGGAGACGAAAGAAAAATAATGACCCCTCAATATGAAGTTTTTATTTGTTATGAGACTACATCGGAGTTTGATCTCGCTGTAAATGTAAGAGAGTCCTTAAGAAAGATCGATATTAAAGCATTTGTTGCACAGATGGACATCCCTGAAGGCAAGGATTGGGTGCCCTATATCAATGACGCCATTGAGAAATGCAAACATTTCGTAGCAATTATAAGTAATGTAGCGCTATTCTCTGAGGTATTAAAGAGAAGTTTATATACCTAATCCCCTATCTTCTTAATGAGGAAACTCACCGGCAGTCACCGGCAACGGTGGCTCCGGTTTATGGTGCTCCGCGAACGCCAACAATGGGCGGTACTATCTGATGGGCGTTGGAATGATAGTGCGCGCTGGGTGAAACCCCCAGGCGGAGCCCCTTTATGATGCCTAAAACAAACAAAGGCGTAGATATGGAGAGGAGTAGTTCAGGTTGCGGCCGGTTGTACAGCTAACCGCAGGTTGAAGTTGGCGGGTCGCTCCCGCCCCCGCCCCTCTTCAGCAAACTTTTTTGAAAAAGAATACTTTTTTGCTGCAAAAGGTTTTCTTTTTTAAAAAAAGAAAAAGTGATTTGTAAACGTCCTTTATATAAAAGCATAGCATAGATTTTCAGATATGCCACTAAAATATCCTCTCTTCATAGGTGCGGAGAATATTATACCGCGAGGGATAACAGCAGGCGAAGACGACAGCACAACCACAGAGAAGAAAGTTTGGAAGGATGCAGAGATAAGAGCGATAGAAGACAACCGTGCAAACCGCGAACTGGCGTGTTCTATTGACGCCTTAACATCTCTAATCCTGACGGTCGAGAAGTTCTCTATACTGGGCTCTTATGAGATACACAGCTCAGATGACGAGCAGCACTCAGAAACGATAAAGAAAATCAAGGACTGGGTAAATGAGTTTGGATTGCTCAAGTCATTCCGGGAATCGTTTAAAGACGTGAAGGTGCATGGTGTCGCGTATTTCCAGAAGTTAACGGAAAACGGCGTAAAGATGAAGGGCGAACCAAAAGGGTTACAATCATTGCAGCAGCTCGTAGGCGTAGAAAAGAAAGAGAACCCGTTTAATTCGCAGGATTACTACTTATATCAAAAGCTGAAAATATCTCAGAACTGGAAAGATCCGGAAAACACGGAAGACCCAAAAGACAAACGAGTGTTCTTTATCCAGGGCGGGATGGAGAACGTAAGCGAATACCCGGCAATAAAACCGGCTGACGCTCAGGAAGATCCGAACACGGCAACAGGCGACAGCGTGATTAATCTGGAAGACATTATAGAAATCAAGAATAACGAATCAGGTGACAGTGCGATAACCGCAGCGTTAAATGAAATATACATCAAAAATCTTATCATGCTAAATCTGCCCAATCTCATATACTTAATCGTGGCGCCAGGAATAGAGCTAATCACAAAATCGTTTATTGAGTCAAAAGATGGCGTTATATGGGAAGCACCGAAGTATCCAGACAGCAAGCTTGAAGAAAGCAACAATGCGGAATATACGCATGCGGTCGAGGACTATAACACATATCAAGCAAACATACAAACGATAGTGGACAACCTGTGGACTAACTGGCTCAAGAAAGGTATTATGAGCCACAGCGACATGATAGACACGAACATTATAGAATCCAACCAAGCGATGAATCCGGAGATGCTGGACGTTATAGTCAACTTACTAAATAGAGAAATCGCCTTTGCGCTCGGTTTCCCTCTATCTCTTTTAGATGCGAAAGGTGCGGAACTGGCAACCGCACGAAACATATTTACAACGATTTCAACGATGCTAAAAGGCATCCAAGTTCAGTATCAGACAATCGCATTAAATCTGATATACGAACAGTTCCCGAAGGAAGCAGAAACAGCGGGGATAACGTTTACGCTGTCGGAACTTAGCGCGCAGGATGCGAAAGACGTAGCAGAAGTTGAGAAATCTCATGCAGCAATACTGAAAATATACAAAGAAATCGGCGCGAGTGATGGCGATCTAAAAACACTCTCCCGCAAATACAACTTGCTGGCAGAACCAGAAATGGGCGGTGGTGGATTAGCCAAGTCCGTTGGAGAAGGGAGTGCAGAGACGTATCCCGCAGAGGATATGGAGACGGCATTAAAATTCGTGCATCGTATAACCGAAGATAGGAAGACGGTGGCGATAGATATAGAGGAAATGTGATGGATGGAGAAAGAGAAAACGCCAATAGGGGACTTTTTAAATGACACGGGGGAAGTTCACGCCCTATGGTACGGCTTCTATTCTGCTTGGTACACACTTGACCAGGATAAGTTATCAGAAGAGCTTAAAAAGGACATTGACGAAAACCATCATTACTATACAGCGGGATACTTCATAGGACGGGGAATTAAGAAAATACTGGCTCTCTGGCTGCATAAGAAACGGGAAACGAAAAATGGCAAATAGAAGCGGACGTGGGAATAAGGATGGAAAGCAAACCGGCTGGAAAAAAGGCGGACAAGGACGTAACCGAACGAACTCATGCCGGCACCCTGCAACAAAAAAGAACAGATGAAATGGTTGTTCCTTTTCACTATTGAAAGAGAAGCGGAAATAGAAGCGGACAATCTGAACGAAGCAGTCAGTAAAGCGAACTTTAAAAAGGCAACGGAAGAAAAGATAGTTAGCATAAGATTAAAGAGGTAAAAATGACACCCGCAAAGGAACTTGAGCGTAAGTTATTACACGAATATGCACGTGCACGAGCGACCCTATTAGACGGCTTCTCTTTCCCTTCAGATAAAGGCTTTGCGGAAGACTACATCCAACAAACACTATTAACGTGTTCGGCAAAGCAGGCGGAAATCATGCTGGCAGACTTACCGGAGTCCTTTCTATCCGGCGTGTATTTAGAAAGCGATATATTGCGAGACAAGGTGCCAGCATATACGGGAGTTGATTTAAAGCTGGTATCTAAGACGCATTTAAAACGCATCTCTACTAACACCATAGGTGGCATCGGAAATTTCAACACAGCGCTCTCAAGCAACCTTACAGAGCAATATAACACACTGCTTATGGATAACGAATTAGTTAACAGCATTAGTGCGCACGGCTGGACAAAGAACGCCGAAAAGCGTATGATTAAAGCGGGATTCGACAAGGAAATAATAAATCTTGTCAAGCAACAAACCACCGCTAACAAAATGGTGCAGATATTAGAACAGCAGGGAATCAAAGGCGGGATGCACCCCAATGATTGTGCCGAACTATTGCAGCCGCATATCAGGGACGTGTTTGGAGATGGTGGCGTCGAAATAAGCAATATCGGCAAACTACGAAAAGAATTAATTGTAAACGCAAAAGGCAAATATTGGTGGCGAGAAGTCAAAGTAACGCATCCTTATCATTCAACAGTACAGAACTATGCCGATATTATTACTCGGTCATCAATGCTGAAAGCGCATAACGAAGGCAGGCTACAAACCTTGCGGCAATCTGGATTAGTAGAAAAATATAGGTTTATTTGTGACCAAACAGCCAACTCATGTAGCACCTGTCTGGGCATGCACGGATTAATTGTAGAACCTTCAGAAGTGACGCCACCGATACACCCTCGCTGTTCATGTCGTCTTGCTCCTGTTTGGAAGAAAAGCACGGGTTTGCATAATCA
This sequence comes from uncultured Halobacteria archaeon, assembly GCA_964644925.1. Lineage (GTDB taxonomy): Archaea > Halobacteriota > Syntropharchaeia > Alkanophagales > Methanospirareceae > QEXZ01. The sequence continues at coordinate 16,002 of CAZXYJ010000001.1, forward strand.
TTCTGAAAAGTTTTATACACAGCAACGCGATACTGCGCTATTTAAACGCTATAAATTAAAAGAATATAACAAAACACATGAAACGAAACTGATAAATGAAAACTTCTTACCACCTATTGGAGAAGTCCCTAAAGGTAGCGAGATGGCAGCAATCCGAGAGGCGATATTGGGATAAAAGTTTATATACTCTAAAAAAGTTTTTATAACACAAAATCATATTAAAAACATTATGCCTCAAGTAAATATAATCGTTCTGGACGAGACGGACATTCCAGGGGGTGTGCAGCGAATACTCGCAGGAGCAAGACGCGGGGTGAAGCTCGCCACAGAGGAGGGGGTTGAGTTTATAAAATCGGATATTTTTGAAGGCCAGAAATTTGTGGGGGATGATTTATATCCTGATGTTAAAGAAAGTACAAAACGGATAAAAGCAATAAAAGGCAAAGAACTTGTTGGTGTAGATACAGGCAACTTAAAAGCTTCCTTTGACACAAGTTATGAAAACAAGGGGCTTTCGGGAATAATCACCGGTGGCGGTCCTGAATACGGTGAGTTTCTCAATCGTTGGCAGATAGACCAGCTATTTCTGAAAGAGCGAGGCAACAAAAGCCGTGAACTCATAAGAGAGGAAATAAATAAAGAGGTATAAGGAAGAGGAGGAAAAGAGAGATTATGACCGAAAAAGAAACGTGCCCTATCTGCGGTGGAAACCTAAAGGAAACCACCATCAAAGAGAATGTAAACACAGGGGGGAAATCGTTAGTTATTGAAGGAATCCCGGCAAAGGTATGTAGCAAATGTGGCGAAACAATAGTGGATTACGACAATATGCGTCAGATAACAGAAGAGCTCAAAGATGATATAAAGCAAATAGAAGAAGCCCGAGAAGATTACAAAGCGGGACGGTTTAAGAATGTGCGGGATTTAGTTGCAGATTGAAAAAATAGATATTACTCCTTATGAATATGAACCTTTATATAGTCTAAATATCCTATATAGTAATCATTATGCCTAAATACTTTAAGGGGGCCGAATTAATTTGAGATTCAGAAGTGATGACCGGCAAGGACGCAACAATTGTATTTCAAGTAGAATCACCGACCACGAAGATACAGCGATAGATAAGATAGCAGAGGAGGAGGATAAGACACGAAGCCAGATTGTTTCCGAAGCAATCGGTAACTATCTGATGCAGAAGAGAATAGGAGATAAGCACATCTGCATATTAGTTGAGAAGGACGAGGACGGTATATTAATTGGTTCAGTCCCCTCCATTCCCGGTTGCCATACACAAGGCGAAACAGTTGAGGAGCTCATAGAGAATCTGAAAGAAGCGATAGAAGTTAACGTGGAGTTGTAAAGAAGAAGACACTCCGCAGGTTATACGGCGATTTTAAGGTGGAGTTACAGGGCGATTTTCACGTCTAAGCCACGTTCTCCGGGAGCAGAATATACTTACATCTGGAAAAAGAAATTGGATTCTAAGGTATCAAATAGAAACCACCATAAAGGATTATTTCAGGGTGTTTTCGGAAATGTCTTCCATACAGCCCATCTAAGCAACGAAAACGAATCCGGTAATATAATAACACCCCCCTATATCCAGCGTCTAAGCCTCTATACGTGCGTATTTGTAAACGTCCTTTTTATATACCCTCTCGCCGATTTTTTAATCATGCCGTATAAATCTATTGAAGGAGCGAAGAAAGCAAACTTTCCGACAACTGCGGAGAAAGTGCCCCTGACTCTTGCACAGATAAACCACTTGGCGCGAATTTATGATGGAGTCCAGAAATCAGGTAGCGCGGATAATCCGATGGCTGTTGCGTGGGCGCGATGGAAAGAGGTATATACGAAGACGGATGGCAAGTGGAAACTGAAGGAAGGGAAGAGCGGAATAAGTGATGCACTTACACCACCGGCAAAAGAAGGCGGATGGATTCCAGTAGCGAAGGTCGGTCAGGAAGTAAGAATGTCGAGCGTAGAAGAGGACAATTCAAAAATCCCGCAAAATGTCTATCCCACGGCGGAAGGTTTTGAAAAAGCGGTGGAACTGTTCAAGGAGATAGCAGAAAAAGGTTACGTTGGCAAGAACCATCTGGAAGTCTTGGAAGGGATGGAAGTGACCGACCAGAAGTTCGAGTTTCCTTTCCTTTACGCGAAGTTCAATCAAGAAGGAGAAGCAGCGATAAAAGACCCGAAGTCAACAGGCAGGAGCATAGATGCCACCGTGTTTGGTGTTGAGGGACATCTGCTCACAGACTTTCTCGTGCCGGGTGTTTCGGTACTATTTGAACCGCATAATCCAGCATGTACGCCAGAAATGGGCTGCTCAAGCACAAGCGCAAAAACCAGCAGTTACGAGTCTAAAATTGATTTTGACTTGGTGGTGATGAACAACAATGGCGAGAACGTGAAGGTTCGGGACGTGAATATGTATCTGGACAAAGAGGAAATGAAAGACAAGGAAAAGGTAAAGGATCAGTTATTGGCGGAAGTCGCATATCTGGACTATCAGACCAGTTGTATGTTCATACCACATAATCCAGCATTACGAATCGGGGATGTGGTTCCTTCGGATGTTAAACCACTATACACTATTCAAATTGCTATATCGGCAAAAGGGAAAATTGAAGTAGATTATCACGAAGGAGGTGGTAAGAAAAAGATGGCTGAAAAAGAAGGAGATGAGCCTGTTACCTTTACGGAGGAGCAGGTAAAGGAGAGGATTGCGACCGCAGTGTCGGAAGTCACTGAAAAACTTGACAACGCACATGCGGTTGTGGTCACGGATTTAGAGAAGGCAAACGAGGCGAAGATTGCGGAATTGGGGACAGAACACGAAACAGCAATAGATGCTGCGAGAGTGGCAGCTATGAAGCAGGCGGAAGCACGGGCAACGTTTATGCACAACTTCGGGCTCAAGGAAGACAGCGAACTGATGAAGAGCTACGACAAGGTAGAGACGGTAGAGGACATGAGAGAGCTAATGAACTCTATAGAAATACCAAAAATGGCAGCAGCGGCACTGGGTATTAGCTCTGTGAGTGGCGGAAAACCTGAGACGGAAAGGGACGAGGTATTGGGTGCATGGGACCCGGTCAAAGGCGAATTTGGGAAAGCATACAGGGGGGAGAAGTAGATGGTGCAAGTAGGTTTTGTGGAACCCCTTAACGATGTGGTTCAGGGACCATATATGACTGAGCGGTTGAAGGTCGGTGCAAATGCAGCAGCCGCGAAGATGTTGCCGGGTATGCACGTGGTATTCGACACAAACGACTATTCCGTAAAGGAAGGAGGTGCTGCTGGATCAGTAATAGGTATTTTAGGATACGGCGAGGCGGCAGTGGATTTTAAACCTGCCACACGCGATACAGCATATGCACTTGCAGATGAAGTCCCGATTCATACGGGAATTTTTCGTGCAAGAGTTTATGTCACCGAGACCGTAGTCAAAGGCGACCCCTTAATCGCAGCGGCAGACGGTAAGTTCGACAAAGGAGATGAAATAACGATAGCAGCCAGCGGAGCAGCTAACATCACAGACGGACAAGCAGTAACGGGCTCATTTGGTGCTCAGGGACCAGTATTGGGACGTGCAGCAGCATCAAGAACCGGCGCGGGATACGTATGGGCGAATATGATATTATAAGAGGGGGAAACGAAAAATGGCAAACGCATTAAAGGATTTGGGAAAGTCGTGGGATAAAGACATCGTACCGGTATTGGCAGAGCAGACAATAGGTCGGAAGCTCATACCGAAAAACGCAGCGTTGAGTGGAAAAGGATTGGGGATGACCTCTGTGGAGACACGAGCATACACGGCACGTTCCGGCGCAGTGATAAACTACGATATACAGGAAGATTTGGAAGATGCAGTTGACATAACATCCAAAACGCTGAAGATACCCGTGCAGCAAGATGACGCCCGGATAAAGAGAAGAGACTGGGAAGCATACAAACTCGCTGGTGTGGCTGTTGACAATGACATTGCGATTGATATGGCGGCAAATGTCGCAGCGCAAGAAGACGCTCTGATTATAGACGGCTGGAAACCGAATGGAACCAATTACGCTCTCAAGGGTATGTATCAGGTAGCAAATAACACCTTTGGCGGCGCAACTTTCGGAACAGTGGGAAACGCTTTAGCGGCTGCTGCAAATGCAATTTCGCTGTTGAGGGCAGACAAGATATACAGTGTCGGATGGAATATGGTGTTAAATCCTGTCCAGTACGGGGAATTGGAGGCAAGCTATTCGACCACACTCGGTTTAGAGTATGACGCTGTTCTGAAGATGTTGAACAGAAACGCGCCAGGCAATCCGGGACGTATATACGAATCTTCAAATATAGCAGCGGGAACAGGTATGATTGCGCCGGTCGCAACTCCAGCGAACAAGAGGTTTTTCGACTTGGTCATAGCACAGGAGCCGAAACACGACATCTGGTACGAGACCTCTGAGGACACAGGTCCAATCAGAACACGGTTAGTCGGTGCTTTGGTGCCACGGTTCAAGCATCTTGACGGCAGCGATTTGGACAACTGTGTATGCACCTTAACGGGGATATGAGAGATGAAGGTGAGGTGCCTTATCGGTTCCTTACGCCTTAATGACGGCACGGAATATTCAAAGGGAGATGTGTTTTCTCTCGATGACGAAAAAACCGTGCGCTCATTATTGCGTGCGGGATATGCGCAAGAAGCGGAAGACGATCTAAAAAAGATAGTGAAGAAAACACAATCCAGTAGGCGGTAGAGTAAGTGGTATAAAATGTCAAAAACAACCAATTACAACTTTGATAAGCAGAAGTGGGGTCATCAAATAAGAGAAGATGACCTAAATCGTATAGCGGCAAATCTCGACTTAATAGATACCGCTATCCATGACCGAGAGGTGGAATATGGCGCACATGATACAGCAAAAACAGGGGTACATGGTGTTGGATCAGATTATATCGCGAAAGTGTCCAATTCTGACCAAAAGCTACGTATTGTTGATTTTCCGGCTGCTGAATTCGATGCCGCAAATAAGATACCTTTACTGGACGCTTCAACGTTTCTGAAGTTGGCACAGATAGTAGGCAATGTCCCTTCTCTGGATGGAAATGGGAAGCTCATTCTTACAGGAACTTCTCAAATTGGAACTAAAGCGACAGATCTTGCAGCGCTGTGGGATAAGACAACGAAAATAGCCAAAGCGGATTTAACAGCAGCGGAATTCAATGCAGCCAACGGTATTTGCGGATTAGATGCAAGTGCAGATGTACCTCTTGCACAAATACCGGATACACTTACCGGTAAAGATGCGGATTCTGTTGATGGTAAAGAACCAGGTACAATTGCGGGTAAAATACCATATCTTGATGCAAGCGCATTTCTTACGTTATCACAAGTAGTTGGAAACATTCCCGCTCTGGATGTTAATGGCAAGTTAGTGCTTACAGGTTCAGGACAGATAGGCACAAAGACGGCGGACCTCGCCGAACTGTGGAGTAAAGGGACACTCATAGACGACTCAATGATAGGGCTTAATGAGATACACGCAGAAGGTTCAAGCAACTTCGCTGGTCCTGGCGGTGTCACAATTACACACAACCTAAATCTTTCTAATTACGCACCACACATAATCCCAACTGCGGATCCAGCTGGTGCGCTCGGCGAAGTATGGATAACGGATGTAGCTGTTAATTCGTTTGTAGTGCGAAATAGCGGTATCGCAGTGACCTCCTTTACGTGGGTCATACATAATAGGACGTGATAGAAAATGCCAACAATAACCAAATCAGGCTCCAAGGTAACAGTTGGAGTAATGGAATATGCGGGAATACACATACCTGGAAAAGCTTTCGACTTGAAAAGTCATAATGGCGAAAGAATCCGGGTGCACATCAATAACGACAACAAATTAACTATTGAAACCAAACCAACGCAGAAATTACTGGTTTGCGAACTCGACATTCCGGAAAGAAAATATATCCATACCAAAACGGCAGAGAAAGATGAGAAGGGCGAATACATCATAGAAACAAAAGAGAAGGAATTGAAGCTGGAAGAGATAGAAATGAAAGAATATCCGAAAGAGGTGATGAAAATAAAATGACGGAAGATCTGAGTCTAAGTGGATTGAGAAACAGGTTTAACCAGTTGAACGATTTGAATGAGAACTTCGTGGAATTCCCACGCAAAGCGACAAGTGGCTTTGGCGGTTCTGGAACTTATTTTGATAAAGGTTTCCGGGATGGTGTGTTAATAGGTGGCTGCTGGCTTGCGAAATATCCTATGAGCCGGCTGGACGCAACGCCAAAGTCTCAGGGTAGTTCGGGCATACCCGTTTCGCAACCGCGAGTCCCTGCATGGACAACCGTAAACTGGCAAGCAGCACTTGAAGCTTGCAGATTAATGAACCGAAGCGATGAGCAGGCTTTAGCGAAAGCTTATGTTTCTGGTGGTGGTATTGGCTCTTTGGGAGATATAAACGGCTATCATTACATTCTTATAGATACCGATGCGCATTTTCTTGAACTTGCCGTGGGGAATCATATTGAGCTCTCACATCCACTTAGCGCAGCCGAAGCGGCTGCAATGAATACAAACAACTACGATAATGCAATTCATACCAATACAACGACAGCGCCAACGGTGCGTTTAGGCAGTTCAAATCAATGGGTAGAAGGTGACGCCATTATCTATGAGCGAAAAGTGGCAAAGTTTGACCAGGTGAACAAGAAGATATATCTTACTGTTGCACTACCCACAAATGCGCTTGGCGTTGCAGACATAACGGCAAAATCAGGCGACAGCGTAAGCGTCAGGAAATACGACCTTGTAGGACTTGAAGAGTGGGCAGCAATCAAGTTAGAATGTGCAATGCAGGCAAAAGCTGCGTCACCGTTTGGCGCGGATGGTTATCCAAAAGGGAATAATTCTTATGGAAGAGATACGGGCGATGCAGACGAATGGAGATATTACGGCGATAACGACCCGACTTACATTGCCGCTGGACATCCAATTTATAAAGTTCTGTGCGGTTCCGGTCCTGACTCGTGGTTCCATAACAACAACCGCAAGACAGGTGTATGGTGCTACAATGGAAATGTATGGGATTGGATAAACGCAAAAGCGTACGATAGAAAAATCCAAGCTGGTTATCCTGGTGAAGGCTTTACGCTTCCAGCAACGAATAATTACGTAGCGACAATAGAAGCAGCGGCCGCATTGTGCGGGGCAAAAGATTTGGCTTTACCGGTAACGGTCGGCGCGGCTTGCGCACAGTTTGGCAATGATTACTACTCTCAGAATACAGGGGATAGGGCTTTTCTCGTTGGCGGCCGCTACGGCACGACCAGTGGTGCGGGGGTCTTCGCTGCGGGTATCGATACGACGCCTGACTGTGCGAACGTGTACGTCGGCTTCCGTGCGGCCTTGTAACTGCCAAACCGAAAGGACGAAAACGAGCACATGGGAAAAAAAATCATAGTCATGGAGGAAAAAAACAAAAAAGAACCACATGATAAGGTTTGAGCGGAATAAGTCGAGGCTTTTCTCGTTGGCGGCAACTACAACAATAGTTCCTTATCATATAGAAGAATCTCCCTTTGATAAGGTTGGCAGTGAACGGAGACTATAAACTCCCGCCAATCCCAGAGCCTCAAGATTCTTGGACGCATTGTAGTCCGCGTTTGCAGTATAACCGCATCTCAAACACACGAATCTCTCACCTCTGCGATTTCTCCTATCTATGTTGCCACAAACGGCGCATCTCTGCGATGTTTTCCAGGGGTTTTTGAGACTTATGCGTATCCCCTTTTCTTCACAAATCTGCTTTAACCGCTCGCCGACCTTGGCATAAAGCCAGAAAGATAGGAGTCTATTCGATATTCGAGAGAACTTCCCCCGCTTACCCCTCTTCACATGCTTCAAATTCTCTAAAGAGATAAGTTTAACCACGTCAAGATTTAGCTGTTTGAGGAATCGGTTTGCCTCTGTTTCAATGAAGTGGTGCCAGCTTTTCCGCCGCTTTCCACCCCTCTTAATCGTTTCTTTCAACCCCTCTCCTATAAATTGATTATCAGATGTAACGAGCATAGAGTTTAATCCGCTATCTATTCCAATTACTTTTCCCTCTTCCCTCAATTCCGGGCGTTCCTTCTCAAACACCAAATCAATAAAAAGCCCTTTTTTGCGGTTGTACCCCAACCTTACTGATTGCCCCAGAACCCACCCCTCCTCTCGGAACTTATTGGTGTGGTGAGTCCAGTTAAAGGGAATGATAAGTTTAGGAACCCCGGAACCAAATTTAAGGCACATATCAAAAACCCCGTTAAAAGGTGTGATTTTTACAAACCGGCCATCCAGATTGGCAATAGCGGATTTAACCCTCGGCATCCGCCTCCTTTTCTTGGTGAGTTCGTTTTGAGAAAGAACCGTCTCATTTGCCTGTTTCGCACCGCATTGGCTCAATCTCGCGGTAACTCCAAATCGCTCCTCCACTCCCTTTGTGAACTCCTTTTTAGGGAGGGCGTTATCATCTGTGTCGTGGGATGCCCATAGGCGGGTGATGGAGTAGTTAAGAATGTTTTTGTAGAGGTGGAGGAAGGTTTTTAACTTCTCCGCCTTGCCCTTATTAATGCAGCTATTGAGGTAGATTCGTGATGTTCTCCTCATCCACCCAGAGTGTTTTCGTTTATATCGCTTCTTCATTTTCCCCCTCCTTCAGTTCTTTAATTATCTTCTCTGTCTTCCTTTTACTCCTTCTCAATCCGTAATAGCGAGCACAGAAAGAGGTTATGATAGAAACTAAATCCTGCATCAAATCATCTTTATCCTCTGTTGCTTCATTTACAACTTCTATTTCACAATCAAGGGGCAAGAGGAGAGTGGAGAGGTAATTAAAGCCAAAGCGAGTTAATCTATCCTTATGCTCTACGATGATTTTTGTTGCCTTCCCCTCTCGCAGTATTTTTTGGAGTTTTGGACGGTTATCATTTACTCCAGAACCTACTTCTTTAACGACTTCTTTTATCTGATAACCACGGGCAATTGCATATTGTGTCAGTCTATCCGCTTGACTATTAAGATTGTTTTTATTCTCTGAAGACGAAACACGGGAGTATATCACAATATAATCCCCCCTCCTCACCATCTCTTCTGGTACGATGATAGTGCCGCTTTCCGTCTTGAAAGCCCCCTTTATCTTCCCCGCTTTGAACCATTCCCAAGCAGTGCGATAACTTATCCCCAACCCCTTTGCATAAACCGATAGTTTCATGTGATAATTATAATAAGAAAACATCCTATATAAATGTTTAACTATTTTTACCTATACCTAACTATAAAATCATATTGCTTTAATGATACTGTATGGAAGGATCACAAAAAACTAAGAAGAAGAAATGTTGAGAGATTTATAAGCAGGCTGGATAAATTTGATAAAGCATCCTCAATAACCCCCTTCATCGTAGCATCTCTGATGAGTTGGAAAGGATATTCTATACACGCGGACGCTTTTGGATTGACAAAGCATTTATATGAATCACACCCGGTAATGCAAGCATCGGCATTGGAGAAATACACTGATTGAAATATGACAGAAGATTACCACCATTTCAGTGATTTCGCCGATACACAACCACAGTTTGAAGGCGAGAAGAAAAAAATACAAGAAATACTCAACAAGGAAATCCTCATTATTGGCTTTCGTATAGGCAAAAGCAAATACAAAGGCAAGAAATATCTTACGTTGCATTTTAAGTTGGATGGTGAAAAATATATTGTGTTCACTGGATCCAAGCCTTTGATGGACTGTGCTCAGGAAGGCGAAAATGAAATGCCATATTACACGACCATCATTCAAAGAGGCGAATATTATATAATGACAAAATGAATCTGT
>CAZXYJ010000002.1:0-19316 GCA_964644925.1 uncultured Halobacteria archaeon
AAATATTTTTAAATTTAATAAATTCTTAGATGAAAATAACTATAAAGAAAATGAGTTTACTTATGAAACATTATCTATATTACAAGAAGTCATACATACTGAAAGAGTGATTAATTATTTTTTGGAGAAAGAACAAAATATTGACAAAGCACTAAATATTTTCATAAGAATTAATAGTGGTGGGGAACCCTTAGATTTCTCAGATTTATTGATGTCTATTGCAGTTGCAAACTGGACTGAAAAAGATGCAAGAAAAGAAATTCATAAACTAAGGGATGAAATAAGAGATAAGGGCTTTTTTATAACTAAAGATTTTATATTAAAAACATTTCTTTTGTTACATAGTAAGGATATTAGATTTAAAGTAACAAATTTTAGTAGGGATAATGCAAAAAATTTTGAAAAAGAATGGGATAAAATTAGTTTCACAATTCATAGAACATTTGATTTGATTAAAGATTTTGGTTTTGTTGAATCTACATTAACATCTAAAAATGCTTTATTGCCAATTATTTACTATCTATATCATAAAGATATTGCCGATGGATTTCCCTCAAGAAAAGAATTTGAAGAAGATAGAATGTTGATTAAAAAATGGCTTCAAATAGTGCTTATAAAAAGGCTATTTGGAGGACAAGCGGATCAAATTATTTCAAGCATAAGAACCGTGTTTACAGATGATATTAATAAAGAAACTATGAAACAAAATATCGTAAACTACCCATTCATTCAAATTCAACAGAAATTAAAGGGAACAACAAAAGATATGACCATTGATGATGATTTTATTGATAACCTATTAAAAAATCAAAAAGATAGCGGACTGACATTTTCTATACTATCATTATTATACCCGAATCTGGATTATAAAAATGGGGATTTTCATAAAGACCACCTACATCCTCATTCCTATTTTAAATTAAAAGCTCTAAAAGAAAAGGATATAGAAGAAGATAAGTTTAGTTTCTATTTAGATCCTGAAAATAATAATAGTATCTTAAATTTACAACTTTTAGACGCAAATGAGAACGAATCTAAGCAAGATAAAAATTTAAAAGAGTGGGTTATCGAAGAAAGCAAAAAGCAAAATATCAGTGTAGAAAAATTTTGTGAAAATCATTCAATTCCAAATATTTTGGAATTTGATAAGTTTACCGATTTTGTTAAAAAAAGAAAAGAATTATTAAAAAATACATTAAAAGATATTATTAATTAAGCCCCCTCTAAATTCTAGTTTGCTTCGCAGAAATATGATAAAAAGTGAGAAAAAACTACGACAACAACAAATTTTCGGCGGGTTTTCAAACTCTTTGCCAATTTTTGCTCCACTTCGTTCCGCAAAAACCGTTGCACTTTGGCTTGGTCTCCGCTACGCTCCGATGCACATAACACGGGCTAAACTGTTTTGTTCGGTTGCACCTCACTCCACCCAAATCCCGCTTCGCAGGACTTCGTTTAGCCCTATACGTTATATGAAATGCCAGAGCCCGCCTGTGGCATACTAAATGGAGGTATATCGTTATATAGTCAGGGATAAAAATGAAGAAAAGTACATATCCAAGAAAACGTAACTGGAATGATTTCGATGCCCAATCACCTATTGCAGCTTTTGCTGCGATGCATTCTGCAAGCTGCAATTGATTTTGCGGAGTGGCGGAAGCGGAGTTGTGAGAGGTGGAGCGAATGGTGGGGCGGAATGCAACGCGTTCTTCGGTACCCCAAACTTGCCCTGTTTTTTTTTGGCACCAAATAATATATTACGGCCCCTTCCCCATCATACTCATCTGGAGGAGAATGACTATTTTTGCGGTTCGCTTCCATGAGCACTCCAAATAACACGGAGAAGGATTGCTTCGCTCACTAAATACTTTTGGAACTTAATAAAAGACTTAAGTTTTAAATGATATACTTAACTACTTAGCAGAAATGGAAAATCATAAGAAATCATATGAATTCTTTCTCTCTGAACTCTTTAAAGGTGATGAACCTGAGTTAGGCTACATTATAGAATTAATGAGAGCTGCTGGGCATATAAATGAAATCCAAAAACTTCTTTTTTTTGTTTCTACACCCAATTCCCTCGATGAAGATGAGGCTTTAGAATATGAAGTAGAACTAGAGTCACTATGTGTTTTTTTATTCGATTTTACAGCAGCACAGCTTCGTGAAGCTTTGAAACTTTTCCATAAATTTACTAAACTCCCATTCTACGATGAGTTAAAGGATGATTTCAATGAAGAGCAAAAGATTACAGTAGCTATCCTAGAAAATTATGTGAATGAATTTGAGCACAAAAAAGGCCTCTTGTATAACATCTTGAGACCTCTCAGAAATAAAGTATTCCATTATGATAAAAAAGAAGCTACGGAATGGGGGAAAAGAATAATAGCTGATGAAACGCATGAAAAGCCGAGAGTCCATTCTATTTCAACAGATAAATTTGAATTTGGGCCTGGTCTAGAATATGATGGTGATCTTTTTTCAAAATATTTATTTTGGGGCGGTGGCGAACAACCCCTGGATTCTTTAATGAAGGCTCAAATAGAAATATGGAAAATCCACAAATACTTTCTAGACTTTGTGAAAATAATGTCTGAAATCTTGATGAAACGGGCTAGAATCCCTTCTGACCGGCCATTTGGATGGATATTGAAATATCGATACGGCTTTAAAAAAAATGAATAGAAAGTTATTATAATTTTTATGAAATTGCTACTAAACGGCTATTCCCTCAATCGAATTAAATGTACATGCGAACTGCAATTGATTTTGCGGGGGTGCGGAAGCGGAGCGGAGTTGGAGGCGTGGAGCAGATGGAGCACGTTATTCGGCGTGGCAGGCTTTGCACCTAAGCCTAACTTTTAGCAGACTTTTGGGTTTTAAAAGATAGAAAGGTTTTTATACCCCTTTATGCAAAGTAATTTCAGGCAGGCTTCGTATTAAGTACGGGGTATAGTGACTTAAAGAGGGAAAAATGAAAACAACATTTGAGGAGATTTGGGGGAGAATTAAGGAACACTCTGGAGAAACCTTCAAACAAATCAGAGGTGGAGAATTCACCTATGACTTTATGGGCGGATACATCATTCTTAGTAGAACAAATCATAACATTTCTCGGAGTGATTTCAAAGAAGCATATAGTTTGGTCCCATTAAAAAATACGGTACCAGTTCAACATTTAAGAGGTCCCTCATACATATATGCGATATTAATGGATAAGAGAATTAGAAAAGATGATTGGTAGAAAAACTCATCCTACGGCAAACGTGGATGCTCATGCACTTTAGTGCGTGGGTGGCGTTTTTAGGTGCAAAGCCGGCGTGGCACATCGCAGCCCACCACGCAGCTTTTGCTGCGATGCATTTGCAAGGTGCAATTGATTTTGCGGAGCTGCGGAAGCGGAGTTGGAGCAGCGGAGCAAATGGAGGGGGCATGGAGCGAATGCCCTGCGCATACTTTGAGGGAAGAATAGAGAGATGAAGGCGAAGAAGGAGAGAGAGGGATTATTATTCCAAAAGGTGAGTTTAAGGAGTTTGTGGAGTTTCAAAAATGCTTCACATGGAAAAATCGAAAAACTTTTATATAGCCTTATTTAATAGCATAAGGCAGGCTTCGTTTAAGTACGGGGTATAGTTGAAAGGTGTAAATAAAAATAATAAAGGAGGTGGTGAAAAATGTCAAATCGAAAACACAGATTTAAAGTTGAGGGTATAGTGCCGCCAATTCACCGCTTCATCCTCGGTAACCTTGTTCAACACCGTAATAAATCGCTATAAATTCACTTCTTTAAAAATTCCTTCAGGAGCTTTATCGCACACAAATCACCGCAGATGGAACAGGCATCGCTTTCCGAAGGTCTGCTGTTTCTTATCCTTCGTGCCTCCTCGGGATTTATCGCGAGTTCCAGTTGCCGTTCCCAATCCAGGTTCTTCCTCGCATACGCCATTTCATCGTCCATGCGTTTTGCCCTCTCTCTTTGCCCCTCTTTCACGATGTCCGCCACATGTGCCGCTATTTTCGTTACTATCGTGCCTTCTTTTATGTCGTCCACGGAAGGCAGTGCCAGATGCTCTGACGGCGAGACCATGCAAAGGAAATCAGCACCGTACATTCCCGCAACCGCTCCTCCTATCGCACTGACAAAGTGGTCGTATCCGGGTGCGATGTCGGTAACAAGAGGCCCCAGGAGATATAAGGGTGCAAAATCAGTTATATGTTTTATCGTCTTCACGGATGCCTCTATTTCGTCCAGTGGCACATGCCCTGGACCTTCAACCATTGCCTGCACTCCTTCTTCACGTGCACGTTTCACGAGTTCACCAAGAATGATTGTTTCCATGTATTTCGCACGGTCCGAGGCATCGGAAATGCAGCCGGGACGCATACCATCGCCCAGGCTAATTGTCAATTCATACTCGTTCGCTATTTCCAGCAGGTAATCATATTCATTATAAAACGGATTTTCTCGCTCGTTGTGTATCATCCACGCAACGAGAAAAGCACCACCGCGACTGACAACGTCCAGGATACGCTCACTCTTCCTCAATCGTGCCAGTGAATTCAAGTTCACGCCTGCATGAATGGTAACAAAGTCTATACCGTCCTTTGCATGTTTCCTCACTGCGTTGAACATGTCATCTGCGCTCATGTCCACCACAGCCCGCTCCTCTGCCTTTTCTAAACCAGCCTGGTAGATCGGCACCGTTCCGACGGGTACATCCACTTCCTTCAAAATCGCTCTTCGTGTTTCATCGAGGCTGCTGCTGTTACCCGTAGAGAGGTCCATTATCGCATCAGCACCGTATTTCACGGCAATTTTCGCCTTCTCTACTTCATCTTTGAGGTTAAGGTAATCCTTTGACGTGCCTACGTTCACGTTCACTTTCGTGCTCATCCGTTCACCAATCGCTTTTAGTGCTGTGTCCCTCTTCGCATTTCTCGGAATTACAATTCTGCCTGTATCAAGAAGTCTTCGCAGTTTCTCCATGCTGAGTCCTTCAACTGAGGAAACTTTCTCTAATTCCTTTTCGTCCCAGTTAACCGTAACGTGAATGGCGCTCATTTTTGGTTTTTTATTGTATATAAATTATAACCTCTTCCTATTTAAGACACGGATTTACACTGATTTACGCAGATTTATTTTAGTTTAATCGTGTTGATTCTTATCATCTGTGTTAATCTGCGTTAATCTGTGTCTATTAATCGGTGTCAACAATTTATTTTCCTGTTCTTACAACGCGCTCATACGCCTTTCCCGCCTCTCCCAACTCCTTTGTTGCATCTATCCCGAACTTTGTTGTGAGTCCATTTTCCGATGAAGGGTCAAGTGACGACCCTTTCGCATTTCTGAGAGCTACCACATCTTCATCCCAACGAACCCTCGTTGCTATTGCATACTCCACATCATCCGGATTGAATATGTCTATGTCTTCATCAACCACGACAACACGTTTTAGGCTGGGGTGTGCGGCGAACGCAGCGATAATCGCGTTTTTTGGCTCTCCTTCCTTCTCTTTCTTTATCTGCACCACGGCATGCAAATAGCAACAGCCGCCTTCCGTTAAAAACACGTTCTTTACTCGTGCTACACGCTCTACTGCTCGGAACATCAAGGGTTCGTAAGGCACACCCATAAGCATCTTATGCTCTGCGCCTGAAGGTAGAATAGCATGATAAATCGCGTCTTTTCGCCGATACACTCGCGTAAGCGTAATAACGGGCTCTTCACGTATCTGGTCATAAGTGCCAGTGATATCAATAAAAGGGCCTTCTTTTGCTCGTGTTTCGCCTATGTAACCTTCCAGAACAATTTCCGCATGTGGAACCGCTACGCCATTAGCCAGTTTGAAAAGCTCCACCGGTTCTTTTTTCAGTGCTGAGGCATAGTCAAACTCCTTACCCGGCGGGACCCTTGTAGAAGCAGCTAAAAGGACTAACGGGTCTACACCTATAGCAATTCCAACTTTTAAGTCCTCCCCTCTTTCTATCGCTTCGCGATGCATCTTATACAGGTGACGAGAAGGAACAAGCCTTGCCGCTAATCTTCTATCGTCCAATACCATCAACCGATGAATGGATGCGTTCCTCACGCCATCTAATTCCGCAACAACTACGCCTCCCGTGATGTAAGCGCCACCATCCCCCCTGAAATGGGTTAGTATTGGCAACTCGCCTAAATTCGGCTCGCCGACCACTTCTTTTGTCATCGAATCCTCTACTATCTTCACTTTTCCATCGCCGTTGTTTCCGCCTTCCGCGATTTTCGCCATAACCGGTGTGAGCTCGGCATAAGAGGTACCAAGCAATTCTGCCAGTATTTGCCGCCCGCCAACTACATTCATTATGACTTTGACGTTATGCCCGCCATCAACGGAATGAAAAAGAACAGGCAGTTTGTTGCCTTTTCGTTCCAGCTCGGCATAAATATCCGCAACCTCGTATTTTGACGATACGTCACGCTCAATCTCTATTAACTTCCCTTCCTTCGCCATCCTATCTTTAAATTCTCTCATTTTTTTGGTATAATGTAATTAATGTTTAAATGTATATGGAATAATAAAAAATTATTAACCACAGATTACACAGATTAACACAGACAGGTGATAAAAGTCAACTGGGTTAAACACAAATAAATCTGCGTAAATCCGTGTAAATCTGCGTCCAAAATAGGAGGACGTTATAGTATATACACAACAAGAAAATGAAATCCAAAACCGCAATAAAGATACGAATGGGTGCCGCATTAGCGATACTGTTACTGGTAGTCGCCGTAGTTGCGTTTTCCGGGTATTTCGAAGACCAATCGGAGTTTGACATAGAGTTTATTGATATTAAAATCGAAAATCCAAAACCATCTTTATTAAGCAACCGCGTGGTAACAATTGACCCGGGCGAATCCGTTACAGTCTGCGTTACGGTGCAGAACAACGGAGAGGAGATTATTTATCGCGACGCTTACGGCGTTGGCATAGAGGTGGTCTACCCGAAGGAGGGCGCCGAATACTGGAAATTACCCGCTGAACGATTAATGGTGATAGATATGGGTCCGGGAGGAGAATCAAGTTATACCTTTAACGCATGGAACAGAAAAGAAAAACCTCTTACTGGAAACTTTAAAATGCATGCCTATGTCAGGTCAATTCAAACGGGTAATAAACTTGCTCGTAGTGAGAACGTGACCGTTGTATTAAAACCCCCTCAGTGATAAATAGCCGTGATGGGTACTATCTAAAAATATAGCGTTTTATCACCGCGGAGAGCGCAGAGTACGCAGAGAGAATTATGTATTAGTAGCATTTCTAACGCTCTAAACCGCTAGCCCTCTATTCTTTGCGTTCTCCGTGTGCTCTGCGGTAAAATTTTTTGATGTTTAAATAAAGGCAAAATAGCCAACAACAAATCCTATTATCGCACCCGAATTAAGAAATGGCAGCCCTGCATGCGGTTTACCCCTGCCTGCGATTCTGCTCAGCACTGCGTAACCTGCCAGAGTGCCTATTAGCGCACCCAACGCAGGCGCTACACTTGCATAGTTTACAAATGCAGATACAACCAGCATAGAAGGGATAATCGCATCGCCAAGCCCCATAAAGAATGCTTCTTCCATCTCGCTCTTACCCTTATCCTGACCTTTTTCGCGCAGTAATGAAAAATTCCGCTTCCGCGGCAGGACAAAAAGGACGGGTATTCGCAAATCCACGATGGATTCTGCCAGCGACACCATGTGCTTCGTCTTGTAAACCGCAATTGCATCGTACACCGCTAAAATTATCATTAGTAGCACGATTAGTTTAGGTATTAACGAAATCCCGAATATCGCCGCTGCACCTCCTGCTATTATCAAACCCGTTGCATCGAGAACGTACCATTCGGGATATTTGTACAGCAGAAGAGTAAGTGCAATAGTGCCGATTATAGCGATATAAGCATAAGGAACTGTAAGAACGGCCAGCACGTAATATATCGTTACCGCTACCGCAGCAAGCATCACAAAATGGACAAGTTTCTGCCCGCCAAACCTGAGCACAGCGAGAATAAACGCCGTGAAACCTATGATGAGAATAACGAAATATACGGGATTCCACACCGATTCGGGATTCTGAAACGCCTTTACACCTGAAGCTTCAAACGGTGCCGCAAGCATCAACGCAATTACTGCCGTAAACACGATAAAAAGACCCATTCCTATGCATAGAACAGGACTCATCTCTTGTGCTTCTGCTTCTGGCTCTGGTTCTGCTTTTTGTTCTTCGTTTTTGTTTTCGTTCATTTTGTTCTTTCGTATTGCATTAAAGCTATGGTAAAACAAAAATACGACCTTAACTTACAATTTTAGATACTCACATCCATTAATTTGCTGTGGAAATGCACTTCCCACAATGTTCCTTTTCTCCTTTAATCCCTTGAAAATTTTTAACTGTCGATCATGGTTGATTGATTTCCAAGCCGCTTTAGAATTATCAAAATCTCCAACATCAATTGAAAGTATTTCCGCAGCTTTCAGTAAATGGTCTTCTATGCTGTGCTTGTCTGTGTGGATTTCATCAAGACCGTTTATAACGATTATCAACTCAAACTCTTTGCTACCACGTTTACCCTTGTAAACTTTCAGCCCTTTTTCGCTTTCTTCATCAATTACTTTGATTTTACCTGTTGCAAGCTTTTTCACGCCCTCATGAATCGTTTCATAAATTGTGCTCATTTTGTCGTCTTCTTGATCCATTAAAAATATGATTTTGCGAATGTTCCCTTTCATCAGGTATCTTGGAATCAAATCGATAACGCCAAAACGTGTTCTTTCAGGTTTAACTATCCCTGCAATTTTATCCCCCTTTAAATGGAAAGCAATTATGCTGAATGCTATATCATCGGGAGTCCCGTCACCTATGACCACAAGAGTATCCAAATCATGTGTAGCCACTTCTTTGACAAGAACATCCATCTTAAGACGCCTCGAAATTTTGGATATATTTGTTACTAATCTGCTGCTTAGCTCTAACGGATAGAGTTTCATAGTAATAAGGGCTCCGCAACTCTCACATCAATTCCGGCTTCGAGAAGCTCCTCTATATCCTTTAACGTGAGACTCTCCGCTTTAAGATTGCTCTTCTCCAACGAGGTCAGATAAATCACCGCTTTTTCTTCGTTCAAACCCGCTATCGTTCTCGCAGCCTCTAAACGGTGCGTTGTAAAAATGACTTGATTGCCATTTTCTACTATATCAAAAAACCATTCAGCAATACTCAGCAGCATTCTCGGATTGAGATGCGCTTCAATATCATCCCAGAGCAAGACTTTCGGTTTCTCTAAGTCGTAAAGAATCCTCGCAATTATATAACTCTGGACGCCTTCGCCAAGGTCACCAAGCCTTATCCTCCGCCCGTCTTCTAAAAAGCCATAAATCGCCAGTTTCCCACCAAGAAAGGGTTCTATCGTTATGTCCCTGTAATTATCATAAACAAGCCCTGAGACGTCCTCAGCAACGTTTTTGCAAATCCCTAAATTTATTATTGATGCCCAATTTCTCTCTAAGTATTCATAACCCATTTTGACCAATTTAGAGCTTATTAAGAGCGTATTTTCTATGGGCAATTCTTTTGCACCTATATTAGGAACCTGCAAAAGCCCGGACATAGGCATTCTTCCAATCTTACATGTTTTTATCTCTTTACCATCAACTGTTGCTGGATAAATCTCTCCCGTCTCTTGCTTGTTTGTGGACACAATAATATCCGTGTCTTTTTTAGTGAATAGAAGCAAATAGTCATTGTCATCCACTTTACAGCCTAATTCAACTTGATTTGCGGTATAATTGTAAAGCAAAAAAGCATATCCCTCACTGCTGAGAGTTTCATGCATTGAATGAATGACTTCTGCTGCGGTGTTATATATCGTCACATAAGGAACCGTGCGAAAAGGATTTGGTGCTAAGAACAGCGCTTCAAGAATTGTTGTCTTCCCTGAATTATTTCCTCCCAAGAGGATTGTCAGCGGCGCTAATTCTATCTCACCTTCTTTTATCCCTCTGAAATTCTTTATTCTTAGTTTCGTTATCATAGTTGTTGTTAGTATTTAGTAATAAATAAAGTTTGCTGCTAACTTTTATTGTTTTTACATATCGCTAAAGAATATCGGAGGAACATCGCCAATTTTTCACTATCCGCATCGTTTTTTATTATAATGTTGGTTTTGAATACATCCACCTCTTCATCCTTCACCAAGCATTCATCACCCTTGTCTATGACAAGCACGTCCAAGAAGTCCTCGTAACATTTGAATACCCCGTAAGGCGATACCTCAAACCCTTTTGCTCGCATGAATTTTCCCGCAGGTCCGCTTACTGGCTCATTGCCCACGATTGGTGAAATCGCCACCACTTTTTTACGTTTTAACTGCTCTCTTACTCCTTCCAAACTCAAAATAGGTCCTATGCTCGTTATCGGATTGCTCGGTCCTATCAGCACCACTTCTTCTGACCCGGATTCCAGCACGTTCATAACTTCTTCTGATGGTTTTACTTCTGCTATACCATCAAAAGAGACATCTGAAACTTCTGGTTCTCCCTTCTTCGATACCCAGAAATCCTGAAAATGCAGTTCGCCTTCCGGCGTGTGTATCCGCGTGCTTACGGCTCCGGGGTCATCAGTCATCGGTAGTATCTTTATTTTAGCGGGAATGCCGAAACTTCTTGCGAGCAGAGCAGTCGCATCGGTCAGACGCTTCCCCTGCCTCCTTAGCAGCTCTGACCTGATTATATGCGTTGCTCGGTCTCTATCACCGAGCATAAGCCGCTCATCGTGATTTAACTTTTTCAATGCGGTATGCGTAACAAAGCCGTCATCACGGATGCCCCACCATTTTTGCTCGTCTATTACACCCGCTAATGCATAAAGTACCGAGTCTATATCGGGACAAACTAAATTGCCTGAAATCCACACGTCTTCGGCAGTGTTAACGATTATGTTCAGCTCTTCTTCTTCCTCCTCGAACACTCGTTTCAGTCCCACCAACAGCTTTGGTGTTCCCGTGCCGCCTGAAAGGATAATCATTTTATTTTAAATCACACTCTTATACACGTCCAGCGTCCTCTTTGCTATCTTGTCCCACGTATAGTCGCGCTCGACTATTTTCCTCGATTCAATGCCCATCTTCGCCATGTCCCCGTTTAGCATCTGTTTTATTGCAACTCCTATTTCCTTCCTTGTTGTGCCACATAAGATACCATTTCCATGGACAAAATATTTATTGTCACCGACATCAGTAGCAATTACCGGCAATCCTGACGCCATCGCTTCGAGCAACGCTATTGGTTGTGCTTCAAGCTTAGAAGGCAGCAAAAAAACGTCCACGCTTCGATAGAACGCAGGAGCATCTTCGACATACCCTAACACCTCTATTTTTCCCCCTTCCTTCCTTTTTATCCTGTCGTATAACGGTCCATCTCCGGCAATCTTCAGATGGATTTTATCCGATTCTAATGCCTTCACCGCCTTTATCATGTTTATTACGTTCTTTTCCGGCGATAATCGCCCGAGATAGCCTATGCATACGCCTCTATCGTTCTCTCTTTCCAAATTTCCTCTTTCCTCTTGTTCCTGTGCATGCGGATAAAAGCGATTTATATCCACTCCATTTGGTATGACCACCGTTTCTGTTCCGTTGCCATTATCTCCATATCCCCATCCCTGCGTGTATCTGCGAATATCCGCTGCTATCTCTTCGCTTACCGAGATAAATTTCTTTGAACGTCCTGCGTATAATGAAGCAAGAGCTCCGATAAGGGCTTTTGCCAGCTCTCCGCTCAGGCTATCTCCTGCGGCAATATGAAACGTATTGACGACATTTAGCTCGGAGCAAATAGAAGAGAAGGGCAGGAAAAACTCTGATGACGTAGCTGCATGGTGTATATGTAGAATATCACAATCTTCTACCTCTCGTTTTATCTTTTTTAATGAGAAGCCAAAGTCAAAACCATAAGAAATACCACCCGAAGGATTGCCCAGCATATAAGAGCCAAGTGAATACTGGTCGATATCCTTTACTTCATGCCCTAACCGTTTGAATTCATAAGAAAGTGCATCCACGTGTGTCTTTATCCCTCCGCACACACTTCGATGGTAAAAAGCTATTTTCATTTTTTTCCTTTTCTCTTTATTGCGTGGATTTAGAACATCCTCAACCCTTCTCCACCTGTCTTCACATCCATAACAAGCGCACCTGCAATTTCCATCGCTCCTTTTAGCCTCTCACCTGATTCACCCGGCAGGACCACGACAGAGCCGACACCACCCATCTCGTCCAAGCCCCCTGCTCCTGTTACTTTTGCACCCAGTGCACCCAATTCCTGCGAGAGCTTCACGAGTTCGCTTAGTCGTCTCGGAACCACGCCTATTGCATCCAGCAAACCATGATTTATGTTCATCAATGCCCCTAATTTCACAAAATCGCTTTCCTCTATCGCCGTAACTGCCTGTGCCGTTATCGCATCAGAAATATCGAATATAGCGTCGTATATGCCCTTAAAAACTTCTCTTCGCTCTTTAACCTGCTCTACAATTTTCTTTGTCTTTAGCCCCATCTCGGAAAATTCTTTCGTAGCCATACCCATACTCAAAGGTATACTGCCAATGCATCCTACAATCAAATTTAGTTCCGCTAAATGCAATCGCTTCACCTCGCCGGACTTTACCAACACATAGCCACCATACGTTGAGATTGCCGTATCAATAGGGCTCGCAGCGCCTTGAACCCTGCGTTCGACGCGGTTTGCATCTTCTCTTATCCCGTCCAAATCACCGTTTACGCCAAAATACTCTTTGAGTGCCGCGATGGTAGCAACACAAGTCGCTGCTGAAGAACCCAGCCCGGCAGAAAGCGGTATCTCGGATTTTATTTCTATCTCTACTCCCTCTCCACCTATTCCATATTTCTCTTCAAGATACCGTATTGATTCTCTGACATACGCAATTGCATTTGCCGCAGCGTCATAGTCCTTATATGGTCGTGCTTTCTCTTCTCCCGTGACTAAATCCATTTCCAGGCCAAAAGTAGGGATATTCGCTATTTTCACGTGATACCCGCTCCTTTCCACACTTGACGCTTCCACTACAAGCCGTCGGTTTATAGCTGCTGCTAACGCTCGTTTACCATACACCACGAAATGCTCTCCAAATAGTATTACCTTAGCAGGGACAGATGCTCGTATTTTCTTTGCCATGTTTTATTCACCTCCGATTTAGAACATCAGGGTCGAATAATATGCTTCTATCTTTCCTTTCATTGTATGAAGTAATAACAACCATTATTTATATATATCTCTCCTCAACCCCACATCTTTTACATCTTCTTCCCACCACCTTTTTTACTTCTCGGAACTCACCTGGCTTAGAGGTTGGATAAGGAAGAAATGTTAAGATTTCTTCCCATTCATGACTTGGATTCATAAGTCCTTTTAACTCATTCTCACCCAATTGTAACCTTTTAATCAGGTCATCTATTTCTTCTTCCGTCTTCTTAAAAGAAGAAAAATATTCCTTAAACCTGCATCCAATATTTTGAAAGTCCTGTTTTAAACTTTTCAAGCCCTGTGAAGTACTGTCTTCCTTCTGCTTAGCCAGGGACTCGAGGGTTGCACTACTTTTGTTAATCCTTTCTTCCATTGTGATAAGCGTGGACATAACTCCTTTCCGTTTCTCTTTATAACTATTCCCCTCATCTATACATTTCTTAACGAATTCTAAGTGTGGCTTGACCATCTCCATATAACTATCATATTTTGAACAATCCGGCTGTGTGTTCCTGAGTTCGGGTAGATGCAATCCCAAAGAACTAAGACAATTATGGACTTCTTCCTTTTTAGATTGCATTTCCTCCTTGAGGGTAGAATCTGCTATTTTTTGAAGCTCCCCTCTAAGAGAGTTCAGCTCTTCGATAATTCTGCTAATAATTATGCGCTGGATCTCGGGGCTTAAGTCCCTGTTTATAGTTGAAAATAGGGGAATCTGCTTGTTCTTTTGCTGTTTCATCTCTTATTTCCTATCGTTTTTTGGATTTTGAATTGCTGAAATTAGCTCTTATTCCATGAGTTTAGAAGGTTCAAAGAAAAATTAATCAACAGATAAATGTCTAAGCATCTTATTAACTATTCCGCGTTCGTATTGATTAAAAATATCGTTTTTTAAGCTAGCTTTCAAGCTTTTCACGAGTTGTGTCTTAATATCCCTAAATGTATCCTCAGACCATTTAGTATAACGTGTAATATAAGCTAACCGAAATGCCAAGAATGCGAGCTCTTTTTTCAGTTGTGCATCTCGAAAAATATCCAATCGAAGATAATTAATATCACAACCTCTGGACAGATTCTGTATCTCGGAACAAATGGGGAGCCCAAAGCGTCCTCTTTCAAGTGAATCTGCATCTTTTAGTATTTTCCAGACCAAATCCTTATCATGACATTCACTATCATCTTTACAATGGTAAATAATTGCATTCATACAACTCTGCACAAGACTGTCAGGAATCTGTTTTTTTCTCAGAAAATCTTCATACTTCTTTGCTGCATTAGAACCATGCTCTTTATCCTTACTGTGATCTTTGCGGCACAAGTCATGAATAAAAGCAGCATATTGTGCAACCTTTTCTGTTTGCTGGTCGGTACTAGACAGGTAGCATAGTACATGCACCCAGAACATCACTCGTGTAATGTGCTCAATACCATGAACACTGTGAGCCATATCTTTATTTTCAAAAAATTCCTCAGTCAGTCCGCAGCCAAGTTGCTCTTTAAAGTTGGCAAAAGTATTAATTAATTCGCAGAATTTATCTACAGGTAGCAAATCCAATCTTTGCAATTTATTTATAGTTTCAATCAGACGTTTTTCCACATATAAAAGTTCTTTTTTAGAACGAAAAATATTTTGTTTTTTCGAGAGATATATTTGATTTTTAACGGAAGATACGGTTTCTTTAATCTGTTTTTCATACTGTGCAGGAACCAAGATTCTTTTTATAAATTGCATTGGTATTAGGTCACTAACTGTCAGTGTAGGATTTTCGTAAAATGCAATAAATTCTGCCGCACGAAAATGATTAGTGTTCCTATCCTGTTGACTACTAAATATAGTCTGCCAATAAAATTGCTTATACTGCTTTTTAGAGAAAGATGAAAAATTATCTGACACTAAATTTTTTCTACTGGTACTCCAATATACCTTATCGGTCTCAAAAAAAGCACTTAATTCCATCTCAAGAATACAAACAATACCATAAGTAGCGTCGTTCGCATCTGCCGCTCTAAGTAAGGAATTTCTTTGGAATGCACGAAATGTGTCATTTAAGGGATTCCAGAAGAAATTAACGCATTCATGTATTTTTTTATCAATTATTTCATATGATGAACCTTTTCGTGCCAATTTCAAGGATATATGTCGCTGTTTCTGCACTTCTTGCGCGGAAAGATCTGTTGCATCACTGCCCACCATTGCTCTACATTTAATTCCACCATCAGCTATAATGCTCTTCAAGTTAGATAGAGGGGTCAAATAATAAACATTGACTTCATCATCACCGGCTTCCAATAAATTATAGAGTTCATTTCTTGCCTCTTTCAAAGGAACGGTAGCTAAAAAATCTAAAAATTCTTTCCCTAAATCGTCCATGTCATTCCCCTTCAGAGGATAATGTTACTACACGAAAATTCTTGCTATCTGTTCTGGGATCTATCAAAAAAGCGTATAGTCTTTCAATGTTGGTTTTCCCTATAACACCCGATTCTATCAAATGTGGTAAACTCCTAATATTTTCTTGTTGTAATGCTTTTATGATTTTCTCCATATAATGGGGTCGAATACCAGAACTTTTTGACAAATCTTTCATATTTAAAGCTTGTATCTTGGCAATATCATATAGTTTTTCAAACAAAGGGTCACTTGCATCAGGATTAAAATCATAAACTTCTATATCTACGTCTGTAAGGTTTGATAAGTAAGTTCTCATGATTTCTTTTATCGTTTCTATGGATATGCCCCCATTCATTGCACCCATCCATGGAAAAGCAGCAGATTTAATGTCCATATCCCGATAGCTACTGACAAATTCCGTTAAGCAACTTTCTATCCATTCAACTTTGGATGGCTGCTTCCAATCGTTTTTTATGGCAAAGTTTAAAATCCAGGTTTCCCCGTCACGATAAGGTAATATCTGCCCAGGTTGAAGTTCTCCCTTCTTACAAATATGCTGATATTCCTTAAACATTTCTGGATAACGCCTTCTAAATTCCAGGGCAATTCCTTTTCCCATAACACCAACACAATTAACAGTGTTCACAAGTGCCTGCGCTTTTGTACTGAATATGCTTCCTTTAAGTTCTTTATATGACATCTCTAACTTCTCCCGCCATATTTTTTCGCTCGTGTTTTGATATATAACCCCTACCTATAAGATAAAAAGTTTGTCGTGAACAGTTCATAAAGATTTTCTATTCTCGCATCACATGTCGATTCTGCTCCCACACCTATAACAGCACAACCCGCGGATTTACCCGCCATAAAATCGCTTTCTGTGTCGCCCACGAGTACCACGTGCTCGGGCGTTGTTTTTAAACGCTCACATGCCTTTATCACCATCTCTGCATCGGGCTTTCCCCTCTTCACCTCATCCCCCGTAACGACTACGTCAAAACAGCGGGATAGCTGGAAGTGGTTTAATATCCGGTGAACGTTCTTCTTTGGCGTGTTCGTAACCAATCCCGCTTTAAGTTTATAATCTTCTCTTACACGATTCAATATCTCCTTTGCACCAGGGAATAGCTCTATAAGCTCTATCAACTGCAACTGCTCGTTCATGCAGTACCTTCCAGCTTCTTCATCCAGATTTAATGCGTTCAGGTTATGCTTGAGGTCGGGTCCCCAGCATTTCAGCATAAACTCTTCCCTGCTCATTTCTTGCTTCTCATAAGCCCTTAACATCTTATTAAACGCTTGATACCAGCATTCGAATGAGTTTATCAATACACCGTCAAGGTCGAATAAAACCGCCTCTATCTTTTTCATTGTATATAAACTATAACTTCCTTCTATTTAAGACACGGGTTTCTTAGATACTACCTTATTCTTTATACAATCCATGTGGGGAGATGATTCCATATGAATCTATTTATAGCCATTGCTTATAGGTTTCATGCTTCTTCAAAACTTCCCGCGCATTTTCTCTTTCCTCTTGATGATTTTTAATGAAGGAAAACATAAGTTCCGCAGCCTCCGACTTACATGTTTTGCACGTCCTTTTCCCATTTTTGCATTCTTCAAAAATTTCTTTTACGTGGATGTCTTCTTCAATTAGATGGGACATCAGAAGGTCATAAACCGTGCATTGTTCCGGTAATCCACCATGTTTCTTCTGCTCTTCTACGGTCACTCTTCCGCCCGTTTTTGCTCGTTTTACTTTCCTCGCTGCTTCTTCCGGTGGTTCAGTCAGCGCTATATAGCTCTCCGGGATGCTTGAAGACATCTTCCCACCAGTTAACCCCTGCATAAATCTGTGATAGGTAGCAGCAGGCAAAAAGAATCCATATCCGTCGTATTTTATCTCCACGTCCCGCACTATTTTTTCTACTGCCTGTACAAATAGCTTATCACTAAGCCTTATATCTAAGTGATATTTATGCTTTACCACATGCAGAACCCCTTGTAACTCGTCTACCCTTTTCTGTAACTCACCTAACGCTCCCCGCACCAGATAAGTCGGTTTAATATCTACACGTATCCTTTTTTTCTTATCATCCCACTTCTTCTCTACACGGAACATCCTCATTCTTGATGCTATGTCCCGCGTCAGTCTTATATGCGGGTCCTGGTCAACCCCAACCGGAATGACAGCAGGCTTTGGCCCGCCATATTCAAGGAGTTGTGGCTGCAGTATATCCGCATTCTGCATCACTACGCTTATCATGTGAGATATGTTTACATCGCCGGAGAATCCGTATATCGCACTTATTTCGCTAAAATTAACCTCTCGTCCGAGTTCAAAAGCGAGGTCACGCAGCTTTTTATTCTCTGATTGGAAGTATATATGTCCTTTTTCAACGTCAAAACCTAACGCTACAAGGCTCAATATGTATTCATTGAGTCCAATTTCCTTGCATTCCTTCCATGAAGTTCCTCGAACGGAATGCGACTCCATATCTGCTATGCATGCAAAGGCATCGCCTCCCATGCGTTGATGCCATATAATCTCATCCATTACCATCTTACCGCCTAAGTGGATTCTACCGGAAGGCATAAAACCACTCATCACTGCAAATTTGCTCCGTTCATTCATCGCCCTCAGTACTTCTTCGTATCCACGATGTCCGACGATTATACCTCTTCGCATGTATAGATGCGGCTCCTCTATCCTGTTCAGTAGCTCTTTAAAAGGAGTAATGCCAAACTCCGTAAATAGCCTCGCATAATCTTTTATATCCGCAACACCCCAGGGGTCTATCTCTACCATTTCATCGAATATCCTTGTTCCTTTTACAATATTTTGAGGACTTATAAATAAATCCTAAACTCTAAATTCGGAATACAAAACTATGGGGCTCTGCCCACGATGCTCAGGATTTAGGATTTTTCACTCTTTATTGTATTCATCCTTCCTTTTTCACCACCTCTATATCATAATCATGTATTACCGGGTTGGCAAGAAGTTTCCTGCACATTTCTTCTACTTCCTGCTTCACCTTTTCTTCGTCTTCTCCTTCTCCTGGCTCTATCTCTATCCTAAAAGATTTTAGTGATTTTACGCTACGCACGTTTCTAAACCCGAGCAGATTCAGAGCTTTTTTCGTGTTCTCGCCCTCAGGGTCTGCAACTCCATGCTTCAGTTTTATCGTTACGTTTAGTTCCATCGTCATCACGTTTTTCTATTAATGTTTCTAACAAAAAAAAAAACAGTTTAGTTTAAATAAAATTAAATAATCACCGCCATGAACGCTTTCTCGTTGCTCAACGCTGAGATTCAAAATGTATTAGAAAAGACAGAAAAGTTTTCCGCTCGTGCGCCCACGGAACCACAGGAATTAAGCATCCCACTCATTTTAGAAGGGATAGATGTGTTAATCATAGCACCTACGGGCTCGGGCAAGACAGAAGCTGCCGTTCTACCTATATTCCATAAAATACTGGAAGAGAAGGAGAGAAAGAGGAAGGAAAAAGGTTTCTATGCTCTTTATATCACGCCTTTACGTGCTTTAAACCGTGATATGCTTTTCAGATTAGAGAAGTGGGGTGTTCAACTCGGCATCACCATAGAAGTTCGACATGGCGACACCAGCACGT
>CAZXYJ010000002.1:19416-22064 GCA_964644925.1 uncultured Halobacteria archaeon
TGGGGTGTTCAACTCGGCATCACCATAGAAGTTCGACATGGCGACACCAGCACGTATGCAAGGAGGAGACAAGCCTTAAACCCGCCTGATATGCTCATCACCACACCGGAAACGATACAGGCGATGATCCCGGGAAAAAGGCTGCGAGAAAATTTAAAATCGCTGCAGTACGTGATAATAGACGAAGTGCACGAATTAGCGAACTCCAAACGAGGAACACAGCTTGCAGTTGCGTTAGAACGAATGGCAGAACTCGCAGGTGATTTTCAACGAATATGTCTGTCCGCAACCGTTGGCAATCCGGAAGAAGTAGCGAAATTCTTCGCCGGTTGTGGGCGTGAGAAGATGCAGGTTGTGAACACAGACACGGTTTCCGCAAAAGCGATTGAAATAGAGGTTTTAAACCCCCAAAAGACGAAAAGAGATGAAAAGAAGGCAAAAGAATTGGGTGTTGACCCCGAAGTGATAGCTCATGTAAGAACCATAAGGACGGCGGTGAAAAAGTGCAAATCGAGCTTGATATTCGTGAACACGAGAAGAGCGGCGGAGATGCTCGCTTCGATTATAAACAAGTTTGAACCCGGGTTAATCGGCGTTCATCATGGCTCACTGTCAAAAGAGATAAGGATAGAAGCGGAGGACAAATTCAAACAGGGAGCGATAAAAGGCCTTATTTGCACCAGTTCAATGGAACTCGGCATTGACATTGGCTCGATTGAACTCGTGATTCAATATACATCACCACGCGAAGTAACGAGATTGGTGCAGCGTGTGGGACGTGCCTCGCACTTCGTTCAAAAAATTTCCACGGGCAAAGTCATTGCCCTTACCCCTGACGATATAGCGGAATCGTTGGTGATTGCACGAAGAGCAAGGAATGGAGAAATAGAAGACATAAAGCTGAAGGAAGGCTCATTGGACGTCTTAGCAAATCAAATTTGTGGTATGCTGCTGGACTCTGGTGCGGTTTCGACGGATAAACTTCATTCGTGGATAAAAAGGGCGTATCCGTTCAGGAACGTTTCTTTTGATTCGATGATGCGTGTGATAGAGCAGTTAGAGGAGGAGAGATTAGTAAGGATAGAAGGGGGAAATATACGGCGGAGTAAAAGCACGAGAGCGTATTATTACGAGAATCTTTCGATGATCCCGGACGAGAGGAAATACGAGGTGTATGACATAGTAAGCGGGAAATTGATTTGCCTGCTGGACGAGCGGTTCATGCTGAATTTCGCGGCGCCCGGTGCGTTGTTCGTTGCAAAGGGCGAAACGTGGCGAATAGTGGACTTGGATGTAGAAACAGAGAAAGAAAAGATAAACGTAGAACCCGGTGTAAAGAGGGAAGGCGAGATACCCAAATGGGAAGGCGAGGAAATACCCGTTCCTTTTGCCGTTGCACAGGAAGTAGGTGACTTAAGAAACAAAATCGCTTCTTTTTTCGCTTCTGATTCGGCGGCGGTAAAGATTGCGGATTTAGAGACTGATTTGAAGCGGGAATATGGGGTGCAAGTGAATTCCTCTTGTTTGGGAACGCTCATAGACATAGTAAAAGAGCAGATTAAGGAGAAGTGTCCAGTGCCAACGGCGGAGGAAGTGGTTGTAGAAACGGCGAAAGATGAAAAGGAAATGGTGATAAACGCTTGCTTTGGGCATCGTGTAAACGAGACGTTTGGACGGTTGATTGTTGCTTTACTCGGCGCTCGACTCGGCATGGACATTTCCATGGAGATAGACCCTTATAGGATAAAATTAAAATCAGGAAGAAGGATGCAGAAAGAAGCCCTGCAGCAGACGTTGAACTCAATTGAACCCGAATTCGTCCAGGCGATATTAGAAAAGACACTAAAAAACTCCTTTCTGCTTAAATGGGAGCTGTTGAACGTGGCGAAGCGTTTCGGTGCGCTGCGTAAGGACTTTGATAGGAAACGGATTTCTGCCGATACGTTAGTGAAATTATTCTCGGGGACGCCGATATACGAAGAGACCGTGAATGACATCTTCGCGGATAAACTTGACGTGGAGCGAACGAAAGAAGTATTGAGGGGGCTAAAATCCGGCGAGATAAAACTCTGTTTTTCTTCATGCGGGTTAAGTCCCATTGGCGCCTCCGGGTATTTGAGTTGGCGCGACGTACTGGCATCTGAACGAAACGAAAGTGTGATTATAGATGCGTTAAGGAACAGAATAATGAACGACAGGGTGATTTTATTCTGTGTGTATTGCAAGCGCTGGGAATCGCAAAGGCGTGTGAAAACGGTAATTGAATCGGGGACGAAATCGCTTGTTTGCCCGTTTTGCAACTCGAGGTTGATTGCTGCGTTAAAACCGTGGGAGAAGGATGAAATCAAGGTTGTGAGAAGGACAGGTTCCGCTGTTGAAAAGGAGGATAAAGAGCGTGTGAAAAGAGTGTATCGAAACGCAAATCTGGTTTTGTCGCATGGCGTTCTCGCCGTGATTGCACTTGCGGCTCGTGGCATAGGGCCTGAAGTGGCATCGAGAATAATACGGAGGTCTAAAGACGTAGAGGGCGAGTATGAGTATGACTTTTATCGTAATATACTGGAGGAGGAGAGGAGATATATGAGGACGAAGAGGTTTTGGGAATTATAGTCATTCCGAAAAGTATTTTAAAACCACAAGATTACACA
>CAZXYJ010000003.1:0-21776 GCA_964644925.1 uncultured Halobacteria archaeon
AATAGAGGAACATGCAAAAAGAAGCAATCACGAATACGTATGCGAATACCATGCTTAGCCGGTCTATCCTGCCGAGTGAGAGTTCATATCCTAAGAAAGAAAGGACCCATGTTTTCCCCTCTGACAGAAGTACGCCTTTGGACATGAGCAGAAGGTTTATAAACGCTATTGCAGGGAGTAGGAGTATATATGCCTGTTTCAGTCGCTTTTTACCCTTTAAAAGTGGCACTAAGAAAGCACCAAAGAGGAATATGAACCCCGGATGAAACCACTCAATCACTGGCTTTCACCTCCAAAGCGCTTGGCGCTCAATGCAAAATGCAAAATAGGCAAAGCTGTTTGATCAAACGTTCTTAAAGTTTGAATTTTGACTTTTGCAATTTTCAATTTGCATTTTTCAGTGTTTCTCATAATAATCCTCCTCCTTCTGAAGCCAGTGGTGTCCAAGTGCTTTTGACGCAACGATGATGATGACGCAACCGACAAAACCGTACACCGCACTAAATACAGGTATTTCCTCCCACCAGAAGTGCGCATGTGGATGTAAAAACAGTTTAACGAGTATCCCCGCCAGAACACCTATGAACAAGCTCACGTAAAGCATCAAAAACAAATGTCTCATCGTTATCGCTATCTTCATCTTCATTTCTACTTCACACACCTCCCCCTAAACCTGCAACTGCGAGTTTTGCAAGCTCCAGTATATAAAATGTGTTCGGGAACAGGCAGAAAACGATGGAGAAAATTGCCGTTAAGGTCAGGGGAACAAGCATGAAAATAGATGCCTCTTTTATCTCTGGCTTTTTATTACTATTCTCTCCATCCGTCCACTTTTCTGGTTCGGGTTTACCAAAGAACGCAATATATATTATCGGGAAGAAATAAACAATATCCAGTAGAGAACTTACCAGAAGCACCGCCAGCAAACCCAGGGCATGCGCGTCCAGCGTACCCAGAGCAAGATACCATTTACTTATAACCCCACACACCGGAGGGATGCCGCTCATACCAAGCGCGCCTATTGTGAATGCTACCATTGTTACCGGCATTGTTCTTCCTATGCCTGCCATCTCGCTTATGTTCTTCTTGCCTGTAACTACTATTATCGCACCTGCACACATGAACAGCGTTATCTTCATGAACCCGTGGAAAGGGATGTGAAGCATCGCACCTTGTACGCCCATCGTGTTTAACAACGCCACGCCAAAGAGGATATAAGATAACTGGCTTATGGTGGAATAAGCGAGTCTTTTTTTCAAGTTGTCCTGTGCGATTGCAATCAGAGAAGCGACAATCATTGTGAACGCTGCTAGGGATGCAAGTATTATTCCCAGACCAAGCGCACCCATCAAATCCACACCATATATGTAACACACAACTCTGACGACTACAAACACCCCTGCCTTCACCACTGCTACGGCGTGTAAAAGCGCACTCACCGGTGTTGGCGCAGCCATTGCCGTTGGCAACCATGAGTGGAAAGGCATATATGCAGCTTTCATGGAGCCCAGCATGAATAACGCAAATAACAACATCAATGTCAAGCGCGATGCTGAAGCAACCGTTAATATCCCTCCGTTCTCAAAATCAGTAGTCCCTGTAAGGTAAAACGTTAACACAATCGCAACAAAGAAGAACCAGCCCGAAGTAAGCAAATAAGCCAGGTATTTACGACCCGCAAACCGGGCTTCCTCTGCCTGCGCAGTCAGCTCTTGCTTGTGCCCCCATTCGGCTAAGCCGTTGTGAGCCACTAATGGATAGGTAGATATTGTTAATGCCTCATAAAAGAAGTACATCGTGATTAGGTTCTTGGACAGTGCTATGCCTACCGCACCGAAGATAGCTATTGCGAAGCA
The DNA here is from genome assembly GCA_964644925.1 of uncultured Halobacteria archaeon. GTDB lineage: Archaea > Halobacteriota > Syntropharchaeia > Alkanophagales > Methanospirareceae > QEXZ01. The sequence continues at coordinate 1,857 of CAZXYJ010000003.1, forward strand.
GGCATAGTATCGCGTTTGGGCGTGTTCGTGCAGCGATCTCATATATCCTATGGAGTAGGACGACACCAGAATCCAGAGGAAAGAAGAAGTAAAAGCGAATATAAGACCAAAAGCATCTACTCTGAATATAAAATCAAGCCCGGTAAATATAGTAAAGAGCGGGCATTCAATTACATTTCCCGCTACAATAATCGGAGCCATAGAAAAGACAATCAAAAACTGCATTATGCTGGCGAGCATCGTGCAGCTCTCTCTTATGTTCGGCTGCTTCCTGAAGAGTAATATGAGAAAAACACAAATAAAGGGGCATGAAATTGCTAACAACGGTCTTATGGATTCCACTATCGCCAACTCATCCACCTCCTAAAATTATAAGTGATGCCCTTACGGCTACTCTAATGAGTGAAATGGGGAATAAACCCCCAATTAAACAGAAGAGCGCAAAAACAACAACTGAGAATACCATTGGAAAGGGTGCCTCGTGGGTCCTAACAGCACCGCTTTCAATCATTAAAACCTTCGCCACTCTAAGATAATATGCAGCGGCATATATAACATTAAATAAGAGAAGGATAAAAGTCGTAAGCATCACCACACCACCAACAGATTGAATTGCCATTGCCACGGACATTATTATTAGAAATTTACTCCAAAAACCAATTAAAGGAGGCAAGCCTAATAATGAGAGCAAACCTACCGACATTGAGTAACCGGTAAAGGGCATGTCCCTTCCAATGCCTCCCATTTTTGCAAGCTCTCTGGTATGGATACCGTAATGAATGTTACCAGAACCTAAGAAAACCAGCGCTTTGCCTACACCATGACTTAAAATATGGAGTAAGGCACCAGCCATAGCTAAAGATGCTGCTTCTGGAGGGGATTTTGATGGTTCAGCTACGGTTGAGAGAATATAAGCGGCAACTCCCGCACCTGTGGCTATAATACCCATATTGACAATGCTTGAATAAGCAAGAAGTCTTTTCAAGTCCTTTTGGAAGAAGGCAAAGAGGTTTGCCACGGTCATTGACAGAAGACCCAGGATAAGCAAGATGAGACCATAATTGTAGTAGAAGGGGAAGAGCGTAAACAACACCCTAATTAACGCATAAAATCCAACCATTATCATGATTCCGCTCAGCATTGCTGAGATTGGACTGGGTGCAGCGGGGTGTGCATCTGGCAACCAGGTATGAAGCGGAAAGATAGCCATTTTTATACCCAATCCTACGATGAAGAAAATAAAAGCCGCTTGAACTACTCTGTTTCCGTATAGCGGCGGCAATAGAAGCGAGAGGTCATGTATGTTCAGCGAGCCCGTAACCGCATACAGGAAACCTATGCCGAGCAAAAAGAAGCAAGCACCAATAGAACCCATAACGAGGTAAGTAAAACCAGCCCTCAGTGCTATCCCACCTTTCGAAGCTACTAATGCATACGCAGCTAAGGACAATATCTCAATAAAAACATACAGGTTAAATATATCGCCAGTGACGGTTACACCGCATAAACCAGTTATAAAGAGTTGATACACGGTAAAGAAAGAGGCATTTTTACCAGGTACTTCGTGCTCTATACTACTCTTTGAATGTATTGCGCATAGCAAGCCTAAAAACAGAACGATGACCAGTACATAAGCGTTCAAAGCATCTACGAGATATTCTATGCCCCAGGGTGGACTCCACCCGCCAAGCCAGTAATGTATGGTTCCAACAGTGAGGACATGGTTCAGGATAAAAATAGACATGACGAATTGAACGAGAATAGTTACGATGGAAATGAAACAGCACGATTTCTTGTTCAGATAGCCAGCAATTAGAATGGTGAATGCCGAGAGCAAGGATATTGCAATCACAAGCACAGGAAACTGTTCGACGGGACTTAACATATTCCTTAACTTTCCTCCTTTTTATTCTTTATTTGTTTAAAAATCCCCTTATTTAATATAAAAAAACATAATCTATTAAAAAGCTATCCCTTTTTCTCTGTCGGGACACCGGTGGCACGCTTTATTCGCGCAATTTGCAATTGCGCCGCGATATTACATCCCCAGTTCTCTTTCCTTCTCTATTATCTCATCCTCTTCTATCGTCCCGTATTCCTCATACATACTTATTACGAGAGCGAGGGCAACCGCGAGTGTTGCTACTGCTACTACTATCGCGGTCAGGATAAGCACGTGAGGCAATGGATTCACATATATGCCTTCGTATCCTTTGATAAAGATTGGCTCGGTGCCCCCTGTTATATCACCCAGCGAAATGTAGAAGAGGAATATAGCGGTTTGGAATATACTTAATCCTATGACCTTCTTTATCAGGTTGTCCTTTGCAATCATCGCATAGAAACCGATGAGCATGAGAATTATGGAAACCCAGTAATTATATTTTGCAAGTATAACATCTGCTATTACCCATTCCATCGTTCCTATTCCTCCTCTCCTCCTCCTACTTCTTCGGGTTCTCTTTTCCACGCGAGGTTGAAAAATATAGACGTGACTACTGCCATCACTGTTATCCCTATTCCTATCTCTACGAGGTCCATACCCAAAGCCCGGTTCTCCTCAAAATGTGTTGTTAATGGGATGAAGCCGTAATTGAGAAACTGCGCAGCCCCAAGACTGAAGATTATGCACAAGAGTCCTACTCCCGCATAGATATACACCCCAAGGCTCATAAAAGCGGTATTTGCGCCCTCTGGGAATCTGTCACCCGCATTAACAATACCAAAAGCGATGACGAGCAAGACAAAGGAAGCGCCGAATATCACGCCGCCTTGAAATCCCCCCCCTGGTCCCCCCGCGCCATGTATTATCACATATAACGCAAACAACTGGATAAAAGGGACCATCAATCTCGATACGGTCTCTACTATGACATCTCCAGCCCTCTCTTTGCCCTCTCCTGCTTCACTATTTTCCGTGCTCAATGCTTACTCGCCTCCGGTCTTTTCTCTCGCCTCCTCAACAATAATAAAACTGCCACACCGGCGGTAAATATAACGGTGGTCTCACCAAGCGTATCGTAACTTCTGTAATCCGCGAGAATATACGTTACCATATTCGGGACTTCTGTCTCATGGTGTCCTTCCTCCACATACCTTTTGATAAGCGCATACCGGTAAACATCCAGTTTAGCACCTTCTTTTTTAATAAAGTAATATTTCTGCTCCTTCGGATAGAAATCCTGCTCCTTCTCCTCGGGAATAATAATTGCTTCCCATTCGCCTTCTTTTATCTTCTCAATCCTTAACGGTAGTTCATCATCCCGAAAACCTATGGCTTTAAGTTCACTCGTCAGCTCCTCTGGAACAACACCTTTATTCAAATTATCTTCTACCTCGGCAGCATCCAGGCTGATAGACAAGCTGATATACCCATTAGGAGCTGAATATGGGTCACCAAAATCAGGTATATCCTCCGCTACATAGATGAAAAGAACGCCTAAAAAAATTACAAAGAACAGTGCCGAAAGCGATATTAATTTCATTTCTTCTCCCACCTCGTTGTTCTGGATAAAGCAGCGATTAAGAAAGCAGTTGATGCACCTGCGCCGACAGCGGCTTCTGTAAATGCGACATCCACCGAGTGCATCTCCACCCAGACCATCGCCATCAGGAAACTATAAGCACAGAATAACATGATTGCACTCAAAAGGTCTCTCACGGTTATCGCAGCGATAGCGATTGCCACAATTAAAAACAACAGCACGAGGTCAAGGGAAGGTATCATCTTTTATTTATCTCCTATTTCTTTTGTTTACAAATATGATATATAAAACTGCCGCTTTTTTTTTGCAGACCACGATTTTGCACTTTGCTTTTTTCATTTTTTATTGTCGCCGTAAGGCGATTATCACCATTCCATAAACACATCAGCCACTTTATTTTGCATCGTCTTATCCACCAATAGCGCATCAGCGGGTTTTTTCGCGATTGCATGCACCAAAAACTTACCGTCTTTTATATCTATGGTTATCGTTCCGGGGGTCAAGGTGATAGAATTAGCGAGTGTAACGAGAGCGAAATCGCTTCTCAAAGAAGTATCAAATTCTATTATGAGGGGGTCTATCGGCATCTTCGGATGCAGAACGCGATATGCAACATCGAAGTTCGCCAGTACTATCTGCCACAATTCCCAACCGAGATAAATAACGAATTTAGAGGACTTTGAAAGCATTTTATCCCCCTTTTCCTTCACCAGCAGGTCATGAGAAATCAATGCAATAATTGCACTGCATATTATACCTGCCCCGATGTGGAGAGCGTCGAAGATACCTGATAAGAGAATCCAGAATAGGAACATGGCACAAAACGTTACAAGTATTCCAAAACCTTTTCCGGATTTAGCGTTCATTTTCTCTTCTCTTCCTCCCTTCTTCACATCCTCGCATCCCCTTTCTTCCACGGCTTCACACCCGTTTTATAAGCCGCTTTCATTATCGCATGTGTCGCCGTTGGATTGGCGAGGAAAATGAATATTATTAAAAATATGAGCTTTACGGGTACAAGTTTCACCGAGAGTTCCGCTCCAGGGCTATAAACGAAGAGATGATATAACAGCAAACCTGCGATTATAAGAACCTCTCCAAGCGTATCGCACTTCCCGGTGGCATGCAGTCGCGTGTAAAAGTCGGGGAATCGGAGTAATCCAATTACGCCGGTGAACATAAAGATAATTCCCGCAGCCAAAAATAATATCACTATCGCGTCTATTATGACCATACCTCACCCCTCTCTAAATATTTTGCGAAGGCTAAAGTGCCTATGAAATTTAGTACTGCGTAAAGAAGCGAGATGTCAAAGAACAGGGGTCTTTCGAATATATAGCCAATGATAACCAAGAGAACGATTGTTTTTGTTCCTATTACGTTTATCGCTGCCACGCGATTGAACACGCCGGGTCCAAGCGCTGCTCGGTATAAGGATAATAATATCGTAAGCGCGATTAGCAGCCCGATAGCTAAAAATACTTCTATCATTTTTTTGCTGGTTCTGGTTAATTCTTGATTGATGTAATATAAATAACTTTCGGAATTATCTTGAAAGTGTGTGAGGTAGTGATGACTTTATGTTTGAAGAGCAAAAGAAGAGGGCGCTTGAGAAATTGCGGATAAGGGGAGCAGACGAAGAAATAGAGGGGATAATAGAGAAGATAAACAGCCTCGAAGATTTCTTTACCACGAGCAGTTGCTCCGGCAGAATCGTTTTGATTTCTATCCCTGAGATAGGTGCGAAGCGAGCAGCGAAATTTATCGGTAAGTGGCATCGTCCCCCGGTGAGCAGGGAAGAGGTGCAGGAAGCGATAAAGCTAAAAGGCAGGGAGGGGATTACCAAGGGAAGAGAGTTATGGCTGTTATCGCAATCGCCGATACTGCACGTGGCGTGTAGGGATTTAGAGAAGGCGAAGGCGTTGTTAAGAATAGCGATTGAATCAGGGTTTAAATACAGTGGGATAAAGGCGATTTCAAAAGATGGAAAAGTGATGGTGGAGATAGTGAGCACGGAAAGGATGGACGTGCCACTGGGTAAAGATGGCGTGATGTTTTGCAGCGAAGGTTATATGGATTTTATCTTATCGAAGGCGAATTTCATGCTCGAACGGGGTAAAGGGAAGTTGAAGAGGTTTTATTACAACCTTTCTTTGAAAAAGAAAGCTTGATCAAAGAAACGTATATTTTTTCGGAATTTTATTATTTCATTTAGTGTGTCTCTCATTCAAACTAGCCCCTTTGCTTATCTATATCTCTAACCTCGTTTATTAATCTTTCCTTAACTTTTCGTCAGGCATACCCAAGCATAAGAACCAAATAGAATTATTTTCTTAGGTTTATACTTTGAAACTACAAAATCAACCAATATTTCTAAATCCTGTAAAGTTTTAAATTTCATCCTTTTGCCCTCTCGGGATTATTTGATTTACTCAAAAATAAAGATGAGCAAGAAGCAAGTTTATAATGCAACTCTTCCCAATCGGGTAAATACACCGACAACAATACCTTAAATGTCTTCCCGTGATTAGGCACTATCAGATGCAACAGTTCGTGCACTATAGCATACTCAACGATTTCTTTTGGTAACCGTGTTAACTCGCTATTGAGAGTTATATTACCGTTTGAAGAGCACGAACTCCATTTGTTTTTCATCTTCCGTATCTGGATTCTATTGGGCTTTACTTTTAATTTTCCCTGCCACGCATCAATAATTTCCAACAAATCGCTTTTGTTTTTGTTCATTTTCCCTCAACCAACTAATATCCTGTGCATTTTCAGGATGTTACTTACCATCTCGGTTAATTTACGAGTAATGTAAGGTGTAGCTTCTTCTATTGCCCCTGCTCTTCGTGGTTGCAGCAACCTGTAAAGACTCATTCTCAACCCCCTTTCAATCTTCTCGTTATAGAACCATTCCTTTTGTTTCTCCATCCCCTCATAAATTCGTTTTGCCATCAACTCTGGATTGTCCACTCCATAACTTTTGAGGATCCAAAATATACTGAACTCCTCTTTACTGAGCCCGGATTCTTCCTGCTCGTCTTTTGATGCGGCAATCTCTTCTGCTAATTTTGCCAAATCGCCAAGTGCGGATTCGACGCTTCTTTGCCGTTCTCTCAGTTGGCTGATTATTTCTTCGATTTTCTCTGAGATAGAAATCAAGAATGGCTGTCTCTCTTTGTTCTCATCTATGTAAATAACCAGACTTCTACGCAGGTTTGCTATTTTCACCCGCTCTGATAATTTATCCGCCCTTACCAAGTTAGCTATGTCTTTATTAATTTCATACACAGGCAGCGAGTCCGTTATGTTTTTCAGTTCTACGCTCCCTTTTATCAATTCCTCTGTTTTCTTGAGTATGTCTCGATGTATCTTTTTTCTCTCCGCTTCGGGGTTAAATGTGTTGTAAATGATTTTGTAAACCTGAAGGAGCAACTGGTAGTCCCTTATATAATCGCGTAGGAATTCATCAGGTGAAAGAATCTCATAGAGTTCCTGAATTTGTTTGAATATCTTTACGAATTCGTTTCTTCTTTCTTCCTCAAAGAAGAACTCTATAATATTGGTTACTCTCCTTTTCTCATCTTCAATATCTGCCTGGCTGAGAATCTCTTTCGCTTGCTCCATCAAATCCTCAAATCGCTTTTTTAATAGCTCAATATCAAGCAATCCCTTGCTAATGTCCTTTGAGTCGAAAGCGAGGGCTCTTTGCAGATTTTCAAAAATGCCGATGTAATCCACAACCATGCCGCATGTTTTTGCTTCGTATGGTCTGTTTACCCTTGCAATAGCCTGTAGCAACGTATGATCTTTAAGTGGTTTATCCAGATACATCGCATAAAGTACCGGAGCGTCATAGCCGGTCAGCAGCTTCTCGGTAACGATTAAGATTTTTGGCATTTCCTCTGGCGACTTAAAAGCCTTTCTTATGGTCTTCTCCTCTTCCTTGCTGATGTGATATCTTCTTAAAAGTTCGTTATCCTTATGGTCACTTGTATAAACCACTTTCGTGTATTCAGGTGGGAGATACTTGTCTATTGCCTCTTTATACATTGCACAGGCTTCCCTGTCCACAGCGACGATGAAAGCTTTAAAACCTAAAGGTTCGATAAAATTTAGGTAATGCTCTGCGATGTGGTTTGCGATTTTGTCTATCCTATCATAGGATTTCAAAACAGCCTTTAACTTCTTTGCTTTTTCTATAATCTTGTTAATTCCTTCTATGCTCGCAGCGCCTTCTTTCTCCACGACTTTAAAGAATTCTTCCTCAAGCGTGTTTTTATCAACGTGCAAATCCGTTGGAGTAAGGGTATAGTAAAGCGGCACCGTTGTTTTATCCTCTATGGACTCATCTATGGAATATTTATCGAGATATGGTTCTTCTGGATAGCCAAAAGTGGCAAAAGTTCCTCTTCCTATCTTTCCACGGTCAATGGGTGTGCCGGTAAATCCAAAATAAAAGGCATTGGGCAAAGCACCGTGCATATAGTTGCCAAGGTCTCCTTCCTGGCTGCGATGAGCTTCATCTATAAGAACGATAACATTTTTTCTTTCGTTTATGTGCTTGGGCATCCCTTCAAACTTGTGGATGATGGTGATAATGAGACCCCGGTAGTCAGAAGCGAGAAGTTTCCGCAGATGTTCCTTGCTCTCAGCCCGAACAACATTTGGAAAACCGAAAGCCTCGAAATTCTGGTATATTTGCCCCTCAAGCTCTATTCTATCAACAACCGCTAATATAGTGGGATTTTCCAGCTCTGAGGCTTCTATCAACTTCTTTGCAGAAACAATCATGGTTAATGTTTTGTAAGCGCCCTGGGTATGCCAAATAAGACCTTTGTTTTTATCTGTTGTCAAAATTCTTTCCAGGATTTTATTTATCGTTCTTCGCTGATGTTGTTTCAAGATATATTTCTTAGCCTCGTCATCAATACTTAAAAATGCGATATAATCCTCCAGAGTCTTCAATACCTCCTCGGTGTCAAGAAAAGTCTTTATTTGATTTTCAAGTTTATAACCGTTCCCAGTCTTCCACCGGTAGAACGTCTTGGATTCGAATTTCCATGTCGGACCGTAATAAAGCCTTATGCCATCACAGGTTGCATAGAATTGTAGGAATTTAAAAAGTTCAGGTAAATCTTCGTTATAGATTTTTAGTTGTGAAAAAGCCTCTTCTTCTGCCTCTTCTACCACAGGGCTTTTTGTCTCTATAATCCCGATTGGCAAACCGTTAAGGAAAAGAACAATATCAGCTCTTCTCTTGCTTTTGTCCTCAAACCAGAACTCTTTTGTGATGCTGAAACTGTTATTTTCAGGGTTATTGTAGTCCACCAGTTTTATGTTTCTCTCCCTTCGCTCTTTATCAACGTAAACGGTTTTTTGTCCTCTTAAGTAACTCAGAAACTCTTCGTTACCTTGAAGATTCGCAGGTAAGAATTTCAGCCTTCTCAGGATTTCATCAACGTTTTCATCTGTTATTATTCCTCTGTTGAGTTCTCCCAATTTTTGTTTAACCACGGGGATTAGAAAAGGCTGTTTTATGTCGTATGCGCGCAGGTTCTGGATGTCGTTGGGATATAAGTATTCCCAGCCGATGGACTGGAGATAATCAATTATTCTATCCTGCACATCTGCTCTTTCGGTGATGAGTTTCATTGTTCCCTTTCAAGGATTGCGGGGATTTTATTCTTTATTCTTTCCAGATTTTTTTCAATTCCCTTCAAAATCTCCTCGGCAGTAAGCATCTTTAAACCTCTACCTCCTTTAACCTTATTTCCCCAGTCATCAATTTATGGAGCATGGATTTAAAAAGTTCTTTAAGCGTGGTTTTCCTTCTTTCTTCTATCGCTATCTTCTTATCCACGGTGCTCAAGATGTGTGCGATTTGTTGTTGTTCGGAGAGAGGGGGGCGGGGGATTAAGGTATTTTCTACGGCTTCTTTTGGGACTCTTTTTCTTCCTGTTGTCCCTTGCATTTTACCAGCTATTGCTTCTCTAACATCCGATTTGATTAGAAAATAAAATAGGAACAGTTTATCTAAATTATCCCTTGGTTTTAAAGGGTAAACCTCTGTTGTGGCAAAAGCGAAATCGTAAGGCATATTTTCAACAATACCCTGTTTTCCATTTTCAAAGGAAGGTGTTATTTTAGCTAAAAGAATATCTCCCTTCTCGCAATAAACTCCACTCGTAATTTCATCTGGACTTTTTAGAAGGTAGTCATTTATGTAGAGTTTTTCAATAGGAATCGTCTCCATAGGGATAAAAGGAATTTTCTTAAATTCTGACGGATTAAGTGTTCTCAGCTTTTTTGTAAAATCCACCGCATCTCCCAACCTCACCACATCCCAACTCTCTGGCACTCGTCCTATCTCAGTCTCTTCCTGCCCTTCTCCGTTCAGCCCTTCCGTGAATAACGTATGCATGAGCGATTTTTTGAGTTTTCTCGTTGCTTCTATGATTTTATCCTGATGCTCTATCGCACGCTGGATGGTGCTTAAAACTCTGGAGATTTTTTGTTGTTCTTCGAGTGGGGGGAGTGGGATTTTCTTTTCCTTTAATAAGGGATAATGCCTATTATATCCTCTGCTGTCTATCTTCAGGTTTAGCATAGCATAGTAGAAAAATTTAGAGTCAAATCTACTTTTGTCATGCAATATTACCTTTACTCCATCAGCACCTACTACAAAAGGAAAATCCACAAACTTAAACACTCTTGTATGATCTCCAAAGATGATCACCGGTAAAGTTCCATAGTATAACTTATCTTCTTCATCAGTATATCCCGCTATATAGTTTTGACTTTGGTCAATTACAGGACATTTACCAACTTTTTTGTACTCTTGTTGCTTTATTTTTCCTACTTTTATCCTTTCCTTCAAAATAGCGTCTTCAAACCTCACAACTTCCCAATCCGTGGGGATTGAACCAATTGCAGCTGGTTTGTAGTCAGATTTTATTTGGTCTGCATTTATGAGGGGGTTTCTATGTTTTTTCATTCTGAGCGTCAAACAGTGTATTTATCAAATTTGCAACGTCAATCAATGTTATATTATTTGAGGGGGTATGAATAGGTGCAAAAAATAAATGAGAAAGCCTATTTCTTTCCTGCAAATAAAATTCACAAAGTTTACTCTCATATATATTGATGAGTTTATTTTTTAACAACCATCCGATTAATTCATGACGCGAATAAGGAAATTTTTCACCATTCAAATAAACATCCTGAGGTCGTAGTTTTTTCGGCGTTTTTGTTATTCTACAAAATTCTATAATCTTTTCGTAATCTGGGTTTTCAATTGTGTATTTTCTGGTTCTTGTTTTATTATGTAATTCCACATGTTTCGGAAGATTCCGCGAATACTTATGCTTTATCGCTGCCTCAAGTGCTAAACAGGCATAATGTTCAGAAATTGTAAAAAAGTTATAGCGAAAATATCCAAACTTGAAAAGTTCCTTAGCATTTTTAAAAGTTCTTGCCACATTTTCAGGAACAGTATTCATCAATTGTATTTCAGATATTAATTCTTGTAATCTTTCTATGCTTCTTGTGGTGGGATAATGGGTAGAGCCTCTTTTAATTAACTCTTCAAAGGTAAGTACTCTTTCAGGTTGGAGTTTATGTGTAAGATGTATTTCAAGAGGGAGCCCTAAATGACGTACAACGATACTTCCAAAAGGTAATATAAAATTTGAAATAAATTCTCTTATAAATTCATCTTTGTGTTTCTTTATATCTTTTCTAGTAAAAATTGAATAATAAGGTTTATTGGTATCCACAGACGACAGGATATTTAGCTCTTTTAAATAATCTTTTAAGAAAGATTCTGCATCTGACTTAGGAAAACAAAATTTAGCTGTTAGAATTTCGAGTAGTTCATTTTCATTAGTAATTTCCACAGAACCAACGTATTCTACATCTAATTTATTTATTTTATTTAAGTCAAATTGAATCCATTGAATAACATCATCTTCTATTCCTTTATATTTTTCTTTATCAATCTTAAGTTGTAGTACTTTAACGCCAAGTGGTAAACTTTCGATTGCCTTATTATAAGCCACTAACTGTGGTGGACCACTTCCATCCTCTTCAAGTTTGTAGTGCTCTCTAAGTTTTTCTTTTGATTTTTCGAAAACCTCTTCGAAAAACGCAAACCAATAGGCTGTCTCTTTATTCATATTCAACCTCCGACTTTGTTAAGTACTATCTCATCCTCAGTCTCACAATTTCCCAATCCTCTGGGATTATTCCGATTTCTGTTTGTTTTAATTTTTTCTCCTGAATGGAATCAACAATTTTCTTCTGCATCTTATCCACCTTTTTCAAAGGGATTTTCTGTAAACCATTCAACGAATTTTTTGGTTTCATCCTCAAAGTGCACAAGAGTCATGTGTTTGCCGCCGGGCAATGATAAGAGCGAGTGAACTGTTTTTGACAATCTCTTTATCTCTTCCGGGATTTCTTCAGTGGAGACCAACAAAGCATATTTTGCAGCAAATAATTCAGCGTATTTTCTCGTCTGATAGATATGGTCTAACTTTACTGCCTCCGCTTTGACTTCTATTACAATAAAATCTGAAGAATAGTCCTTTTTTATAAAGCCCGTAATATCTGGCGCTACCTCTTTAAGGAAATAAAAAATTATATGCCGGTAATCGGGGATTTCCGCCTTTAATTTATTGCTGAATTTCTTATCCGCCGTAATCTCAGAGTGAAAATTGTCAAATTTCGCGTTAAGAATCTCTTCTATCTTAGCTTTTATAACCCCGTAGTATTCCCGTTCACTTTTGCTTTCTTCCTTTTTCTCTCCTTTCATATTTTTAGCCCCTCTAATTCTTTCATTTACTCCTCCTCTAATCCTTTACCAACTTCATCCAATATGCCTTTCACTTTCTCCTCTAATTCAATTATATCCTCTTTTACAACTTTCCAGACTAATTCATGGTCAACGCCGAAGTAATCATGGATGAGTTTGTCCCTCATTCCCGCTATATCTCTCCATCTTATATCTGGGTATTTTTCCCTTATTCCTTCAGGAATGTTCTTGACCGCCTCTCCTATAATTTCAAGATTTCTTACGACCGCATCTACGGTCTTATCATCGCCAATGAACGTTTCAAAATCCTCTTTAGCCGTGTGTTTCTTTATTTTCCTTATTGCTTCTTGTATATCCAGCAGGTAAAGTCTATAATCCCTCAATATATTCAACCTCCTTCAAGATATATGGCTTTATGTAGGGTTTAAGCGCTTTAATGGATACCAGATCTATTTTTTTACCCAAAATCTCAGAAAGTTTAAATTCAAGGGCAATAAAATCCAGTAAACTTATCCCTTCCACTTCCACAAGGAAGTCTATATCACTATCCTCCTTTTGCTCTCCTTTAACATAAGAACCAAAAAGGCCGATTTTCTTTACACCATATCTTCTCAACAGGTCTTTATTTTTAATCAAAACCTCTTTTATTCCTTTTTTTGTAATTTTTTCCCGCTTCATACTCAGGTTCCTCCTTGCAATCCTCCAAATCCCGCCTGTTGCAAAATTGCATTAAGCTCCTCTTCTATCTCTTTTCTCTCCTCATCCACCTGCTCAAGCTCCACCAGAACCTCATCCACCGGTAAATATTCCTCCTTCTCACCCGTTGTCACATATCTTGAAGGACTTAAATTGTAGTCGTTCCTCGCAACATCCTCGTTCGTTATTATCTTGCTGAAACTTTCAACCTCCTCCCAGTCCTTATAAACGTCCTCAATTCTCTTTATGTTCTCATCGGTCAAATAGTTCTTCGGTCTTCCTTTGGCAAACTCTTTTGAAGCATTTATGAGCAAAATCTCTCCCTTATGCGGCTTATTTTTGTTTGTCACTATAATATTGCCCGGTGCGGTAGTGTTATAGAAGAGATTATCGGTAAGAAGTATAACTGCCTCGATATAACCATTATCCACAAATTTCTTTCTTATCTCTTTCTCCCTGTTGCTTCCCGTGTTTCCACTGCCTCTTGACACTACCCCCGTGTCTATCACCACAACAAGCTTTCCTTTATCATTCAGCGAAGCGAACATGTGCGGTATCCAGCCCCAGTCAGAAGATGAGTTTGAAGGAGGAATTCCATACAAGAATCGGTTATAAGCGTCATTCTCAAAAACTCCCTGCGGAAACTTCTGATTCCACATCGGATTCGCCGTTACCTTATCAAATCGTTTTAACTTGCCTCCATCAACAAACCGGGGATTCCTTATGGTATCTCCAACTCTTATATCTGCATCCATATCATAGATAAAAGCATTCATCTTTGCCATTGCATAAGTGAAAGAGTTTATTTCCTGTCCATAGAGTTTAAGAGGTTTTTTAACCACGTCATCCAATTTCAATTGCTCTCCTTCTTTACCGAGCGTCTCAGCCTTTTTATCCCTGAGATAAAGTTGTGACTTGATAAGAAGCCCTCCAGAACCACAAGCAGGGTCATAAACCTCTTCTCCTTCTTCTGCGTCAATGATACGAGCCATTAAAATAGCCACTTCCCTCGGCGTATAGAACTCCCCAGCACTCTGCCCAGAACCTTCTGCAAACTTTCGCAACAGGTATTCATAAGCCCTTCCTAAAATATCCGGCTCAACATCCTTTAGCCCTAATCTGTGCTTATTTAAAATCTCTATCAGCTTGGCAAGAGCTTCATCGCTTATTACTCTTTGCCCCGCAGAAGTTTCATTAAAATCTTTTATGTCAATCACACCTTGAAGCTTCGGATTCTCCTTTGCTATTTCTCTTAAAGCCTCAGTAAGCCCCTCACCTAAGCTTGTAGTTATCTTTCTTATCTCTTTCCATGTGCATTCCGCAGGAATGTAAAACCTGACCAGTCTGCGATCTGATTTTATAATCTCCTTAGCGAACTGTTCATTTTCAAACTCTTTTGATAGCTTTCTTATCTCATCCTCATAAACATCACACAGCCTCTTGTAGAACAAAAGAGGAAGGATATAATCCTTAAACTTTGGTGCATCTATTGGACCGCGTATGTTGCAAGCAGCGTCCCAAAGCCAGTTCTCAAGCGTGGGTATATCCATTCTCTTCTCTACCATCAGCCCCTCCTCTCCTTTATACTCATAAAATTTTGATTGTATTCCTCAATCAACCCTTCATCAGCAAAACTAAAATACCTGTTATCACCTATAATAATATGGTCTAAGGCTTTTATTTGCACGAGGTTACATGCATAGACCAAATCCTCAGTTATCGCTTTGTCACTTTCCGAAGGTGTGGGGTCTCCCGAAGGATGGTTATGAACAAATATAAGAGAAGCGGCATTCTTGCTGACTGCACTTTTCACTATCTCTCTTGGATACACGGAACTCGCGTTTAGCGTCCCCTCAAAAAGGTTCTCATCACCAATAATCTGACCTGCACTGTCCAAAAAAATAACCTTGAATTTTTCGGTCTTCAAATCTCGCATCGTTAGGTACAGGTAATCAAGGACTTCTTTCGAGCTCCTCACTTTACTGACTGTTTTCATTTTCTCCTTCAAGTATTCCTCAGCCAACGCATGAACCGCCTTTATCTGTGCTACTTTCGCTTCTCCTATCCCCTGCATTTCTATAAGCTTCTCTTTTTCCGCTTCAAATATCCCTTTCACACCTCCAAATTGCGTGAGAAGGTCATTTGCGATTATTATCGCGCTTTTCCCTCGAATTCCCGAACGCAGGAAGATGGCTAAAAGTTCGGCTGTGGTTAGTTTAGAAGACCCGTAAAGAAGCTTTTCCCTCGGTCGTTCTTCCTTCCTCAATCTCTTTAATTGGTGTGAAGGGCGCACAGAAGTAATCCATTCTTGCTTATACGCATCCATAGAAGAGGGCATCCACTTAAAAGTTCCTTTTGTAGGTTGAACAATCGAACCTTCGTCAAGGAGAATGTTTATTATCTTTCCAATTAATCCTTTAGCTTCGCCGTACCACCATATATCTTGTTTTGAAAAAATTTCGTTTTTTAAGAGTCGCTGAAATATTCGCTCATATTTCTGCAGTCTTTCAATATCCTTTATCTCTTCAGGGTTGATTTTCATTCTCTTTACTTAGCCTAACATCATAAATTTCGCAATAATAAATCAAATAATTATTGGATAAAAATAATTACTTCAAATTTCATATTTAATCTTCTCTAAGTTCTCCTCTTTAATTTCCGTATAATTTTTTTCTTCTCTTTCCCATAACGCCTTAAGTTCTTCCATGCTTTCACCTCTTTTCACTCCCCCTTCACCCCCTCCATCATTCCTCATTCCCTCTCAATCTTCCTTCCATCTTCAGCATCCTCCTTTCCCGCTCCAATTCCGCTTTCAATTCCTCCTCTGTCGGCAGATACAACTTATATTTAGACGCAAATATCTGCTTACTGTCCTCAAGCAGCGTATACCTTACCATCGTCTCGTTTTTATCACTGCAAAGAATCAGCCCAATAGTGGGATTATCGCCATCCAATTTCTCCTCGTTCTCAAAATAGCGTGCATAAAAATCCATCTGCCCGATGTCCTGATGCGTGAGCTTACCAACCTTCAAATCAATAAGCACAAAGCACTTCAAGATATAATTGTAAAAAACGAGGTCTATGTAATAATGGTCACCATCAACAGTAATTCGTCTTTGCCGGGCTACAAACGAAAACCCTTTGCCCAACTCAAGTAGAAATGCCTGCAACTTATCTATCAATGCATGTTCCAGGTCCTTCTCGAGAAAGTTCCGGCTCTCTTTCAAGTCTAAGAATTCCAGCACGTAAGGGTCTTTGATGATGTCCGCTGGCTCCTGTATTACCAGCCCTTTTGTTGATAGTTCCAGAACCTTTTCTCTGTCTTTACTTAATGCAAGCCGCTCATACAGAAGCGAGTTGGTCTGCCGTTCAAGTTCCCTCGTGCTCCAGCGATTTTCAATCGCTTCAATCATGTAAAAATCCCTTGCTTCTTCTTTCTCCACCTTCAAAAGTAGGCGGTAATGAGTCCATGTCAATTCCCCACGCAGTGCGTGAGGATTCTTAAAAGTCAAATAGAATTGTCGCATATACCAGAGATTTGTTTGATTGAACCCTTTCCCATAGTCTCGTGTAAGCCTTCGAGAAAGTTCCTTAATCAGTGCCTTCCCATATTCCGCCCTCTCTTCTCCTTTCTGCTCTTCCTCAACGATGATTCTGCCTACCTCCCAGTAAGCCTGAACCATGGCAAAATTCACAGCGCGGTAGGCAGTGCTGCGTGCTTTTTCTACTATTGCTTTTATGTTCTGGTATGTGGCATTCAGAGATGATTGCTCCTCTAATGCATTTCCCCCGTCACTCATATCTCAACACCCTCCAATCTTTTTGGTCATTTTGATATAAAATTTCACCTCTTTTTAAAAACACAGCCCATACAGTTCTTTCTGAACCTCAGCATCCTGATATTTCGTCTCGTCCTGTAAATATCCACCGATGACTTCATATTCGATTTCCGATAAGCTATTTTTCAGCCATTCTATCCCTTTCGATTTAAACGGGATGAGAGAATAAAGAGAAATACCATGCTGAGCGGCAACTTCCGCCGCTCCTTGCTCACGGTCAAGCAAAACAACTACATCTTTGCATTCAACCTTTAAACCTCTCTTCTTCGCTTCGTGGCGTATTTGCGTAATAGCAACGAGTTTGGAATCGAATTTAGTTGCTAAGTCGTCAATAACCGCTATCCTATCGCCCTCTTCAAACTCGCCCTCTACAAGCGTATGCTCACCATAACTCTGAATGTATTTCTCGAATCCATCCGAAGACCTGACATCTATTTTTCTCGTCCAGAGCGAGGGCATGCCCGCTAGTATTGCTATTGCACTGGCGATAGGTATTCCAGTCATTGCAACACCCACCACTTTATTTACATCTTTGCATTCCTCTTTGATTATTCTTCCGAGTGCATAGCCCACTTTTTCTAGCAGTTCCGGATAAGAAGCGAGAGGTCTCAATTGTATGTAAAAAGGACTCCACAAACCAGAAACGAGCTTCCAGCCACGTGGATTATCACGATACCAAGTTTTTATCAGTCCTTTTTCGTATAATAAACAAGTTATTTCTTTTCCGAGTTCCTCTTTCTCGTCTTTCCATGTCATTTTATTTTTTCGTGATGCAAAGTTCTATTCGCTTTGTATCCTTGCTATTAGTCTTTGAGCGCCTTCTTTATCAATCCAATCTTCAATCACATATCTAATTTTTACCATTCCTCTTTCCTTATCGGTATCAATCAACTCGAAAAAATAACCTTCTTTTTTCTCTTGCTCATATTTTAACATCCTTTTTAATAAGGGATGATTTTATAAGTATTCAAAAATTAGTTTGTCACACATGCTAAACGAACTCGATTCTCTGATTGAAAGACTGATATACGAGCGGTCTCCTGCTGAGAGGAAAAGAATTGCATTAAAAATCTCAGAATTCGGAGAAGATACAATATACCCCTTGCTGCAGGCAATAGACTGGACGTGGGAAACTACGGATATAGACACAGATATGTTTATCTTCGATGCACTGTGGCATACGTATCAAAATATCGGTTTGAGACCTTTTGAGCGAATACTAATGGATAAAAACAATTCATTTCGAAAATAAATTCTGGATAGCAATGATAGAAGGAAAAGAACTTCCTGAACAGCCTGCTGGATTAGAGAGGGGTGAATAATGCCGGATAGCAACATGAACTGGACTGAAATACAGGATGAAATAAAACGCTGTGAGAAGTGCAAAGAAGAAGGCTTTTATGGGGTTAAATGCCCTGATGATAGAATTCCCGCATCAGAACCTCGGCACGTGAAACTCCTTTTTGTCTCCGAAGCACCTCCTCTGAATACTCGTTACTACTTCTACAACGAAAACTCAAATGACCGACTGCGGAATAGTTTATTTGAACTCTTACGTAGTGATTTAGGCTATGAAATCAGCTCCATAAACGATTTTATAGCTGCGGGTTTTTATCTTCTGCCGACAGTGAAATGCCCCTCGGCAAGAAACGGGCGAAATGCAGCCCCTCCTGGAAAAGTTATAAAACTCTGTGCAGAACAGCACCTTAAACGAGAAATCGAGCATATAACGCCTGAAGGTGTTTGTTTATTGGGAAGAACAGCGCTACATGGTTTTTTAACTTTACGCAATCTCTGGGACGTGCAAACACATGACCCCAGAGAAGTAGGAAAGACACTATTCGAAGCAGCAGGAAAAGTGTTAGAGGTGAAGATTTTGGATAAACGCACCAAGTTCATGATTTCTTACTGGCCCACGAAAAGACATCACAGGTTTCATGAAATAAGCAAACACATAAAGATGTTGATGAAGGAGATAGAGTTTTAGAAGTCGCAAGATGCAAGTCAGAAAACAGAACTCTGACTTCTGTTTTCTATTCTCTGATTTCTTCTCCCTAAACTTTTCTTAAAACTTTTAAAGAAAAAGTGTTTTTGCATTTTGCAATTACAAAAACTCCCTCGCCTCCTTGCAAAACCTTCTCGCCGCTCCCTCTATATCCCTGCTTTTGTATATCGCAGACCCTATAATAGCATACGCTTCTTTACCTTTTACCGCTTCAAACGCTTTGCTTATCTCTCCTCCCTGCGAACCGATTCCGGGCATGCAAAACTTCGGCTCGTTCACGATTTTCGATAGGAAACTATTGTATTCCGCAACAATACCGGGTTTGCTTCCCGGAGCTACGAAATATTCCACACCGCATTCTGCTGCGATTTTATACATCTCTTTTGGTGCGTCAGTGTCAATAAATCCCCCTTCTCTATGCAGGTACTTCTCATGTGTCATTTCACCACCTACCCATGGAACCAACCCGTTTTTGAATATCGCTTCGATAAACGCTTTCTCAGTGGCAGGACCCGCCATCGGGAAAATAATAACGACTTTTACACCTGCTTTTGCGCACACCTCTGCAAATTTAGCCCCCATCGCCGGTATGTCCGTGCCTGCCTTTTGATGGTCGTAGATTACGGGCAAGTCGGTCTGCTCTGCCGCTATCTCCGTCAGTTTAGGTAATCCGTAGCGTAACGCAAGTGTGCACCCCACCTTATATCCCACGATTCCTTCAATTGAGCATGTCCGCTCAATCAACGTTTGGAATTCTTCCATCGTGGTTACGTCACACGCCGGGATTACGCCTTGCCTCAGGTGAAATAGTTTTGCCATAACACTTTTTCTTTTTTACAAAAAGAAAACCTGTGGTAAAAGAAAAAAATTTAAATAATTTTTATAGACTACTGCTATTTTTAATAAACCGATGACAAGGCTAATGGTTCCGCATCCCGGGCATTTCTCCGCATTGAAGGAGATAATAGAAGCAAAAGAGTCGGAAGAAGGTTTAGAGGAAGTGGAAGAGGTGTTCATGGGCGGGTCGCCGGAAGTAATGGGAAGTGGAAGAGGGGTACTGCATGCACCGCTTATTGA
>CAZXYJ010000004.1:0-19204 GCA_964644925.1 uncultured Halobacteria archaeon
TAAACGTCAAGATTATACCGGAATCCCTCAACGAGTTCTCGCAATTTTTGTTTTGCTTGCTCTTTCATTTTTTTCTTTTTTACAAAAAGAAAAAATAATTATTTCTTTGGTAAAGCTTTCTTTCTTAAAGAAAGGTTTATCGAAAAAAACCGAAAGTCTTTTTAACTATTAGCGTAAAACAATAAATCTATGAGTATTGAAATGTTGTTGCTATCGGCTCTTGCGTGTACAGCGGTGCTGTCATCTTTAGTCGTATTGCTCACCCGCGATAACTTCTATGCTTCTATGTTTATGTCCGCAACCATGATTATGGTGGCGACTATTTACGCCCTTTTTGGCATCCAGCCCGTTTTCGTTTTAATCGTGTTCATATTTGTAGGTGCGCTGGGCATAGTAACAGTGGCGCTTGCAGCAACGTACCGGTTTGCCCCCGGGCACCAGATTTCGTGGCTGTGGGCGCTGCCAGTGGTTATAACCGCCTTCATTCTGGCGTTTTCCGTTTATGCCGCTCAGCTTGCGCCACTCGGAAAGATACAATTTGCGCTTCTGGGATTCATCACGCCTGAATACCTCTTGCTCATAATATTCCTGATTTCGCTCACGGTTCTACTGCTGTTGTCCGTTTTAAAAATGGGGCTTAAATACAAAGATAAAGAAGGAGAGGGAAGCTGAATGCACGCGACAGATATATCAATAATTTATGTAGCGTCCTTCGCAATCTTGCTCATAGGATACCTCACCGCGATTTCGAGTAAAGATGTGATTAGACTTCTTATATCGCTGGAACTGATGTTTGGTGCGGTATTCATGTCCCTGATCCCCCTTTTCTCCGCTATTAGTAATGCTGCATTTGGTATCGCAATCATCACGATTTTCACGAGCAGCGGCGAACTCTTAGTTCTTATCTATGCGATTATAATGCTGGACAGGCAGAAAAAGAACATCTACACAAGTTCTGTTACCATAGGAGGCGATAGATAAGGTATGACTTTAGTTTACTTCTTGCTCTTGCCTTTGATTGCCGTAGTAATAGCGCCTCTTCTATCACCAAAGAAAGCAACTTATCTCTCTTCTTTCGCCTTTTTGCTCCCCTTCTTTGCTATTATCGGGTGTCTATTCCGGGGTTGTCCGGAAAAGGTTTCGCTGATGACTTTATCCGCACCCCTCGGTGAATTTTACCTTAATTTCGATTTTATCTCTCATGCCTTTGGACTCACTATTTGCATAGTTTCCGCGATGATTGCGCTGTTTGCGCTGCCCTACATGAAACACCGGTTTGAGGAGATGGAGCGGAATGCCGATAGCGAGTTCCGGAAATACATATTCTTATACAACCTCTATGCGGCTTCTATGTTGTGGCTGGTTTACAGCGGCAATCTCGTCCTCCTGTACGTCTTCCTGGAACTCACGCTCATTACCGCTTTCCTCCTTATTTACAGCTATGGATATGGCAACCGGAAGTGGGTGGGATTGTTATACTTCGTCTGGTGTGCCGTTGCGGGCGTTCTTATGCTTGCAGGTATCGTGATACTCGCATTTGAAAACGATTCGCTTGCGCTGGACATGTTGATGCTGGGGGGGAAAGTGAGCATGCTCGCCTGGGCGTTCATCTTCGCAGGGATGATAATCGAGCTGCCTGTCCTGGGTCCGCACGTATGGCTCCCCTGGGCACATGCGGAGGCACCCACACCGGTAAGTGCGTTACTAAGCCCGTTAACCGTGGGTCTGGCGGGTTATGTTCTGCTGAGAATTGCTCTTATAGATTATTCCTTTATTGAAACATATCGAATGCCTATACTCTGCTATGCGATTTTTTCAAGCATTTACGCAGGTTTCTCAGTCTTCAAGCAGACGGATTTCAAGCGGCTGCTGGCTTATTCCACGGTATCGCAGATGGGGTATGTGCTGGTGGCGCTCTGCCTCGGACCTTTCGGGCTTATAGCGGTAGTCATTCAATATATGTCGCATGCGTTCGGTAAGTCAATCTTGTTTTCGTGTGCGGGCGGGATCATCACGGCTCATCATGGTCTGCGAGACCTTACAAAGATGGGCGGTTTGCACGATTCCATTCCCGCGATTTCTAATGCCGCTGTGGTTGGATTCCTGAACCTTGGCGGAATGTTAACGATCGGGATGCTGGGTGAATTTTTCATATTACGCGGTGCCGTAGAGACGTTCCTCAAACCTGAATCTCCCGCTTTCCTTGGGTGGACCGGGGGCTTACCTCTTATTCTGGCTATGATATTTATGTTTATGCTCTCTGTCTGGTACGGCTTCTACACGATAAAGAAAGTATTTTATGGTAAACCAAAGGACACAAAGAGGTTGGAGATAAGCAGCTACCTGTACTTGCCTCTTTACATAATCGGTATTGTTTCCGTGCTGTTATTGTTCCCGCCGCTATCCACGGCGCTAATTCAGGGACTTAATTCAATTCCGGGTTTATGCTTAGGTGGTGTTGTGCCATGATAGATGACAGGATAGTTTTTCTGCTGCTTTTCTTAGCTCCTGTTGTTAGCAGTATTCCCATCGTCCTGGCATACAAGAGCAAGGAGTGGACAGAGAAACTGCCTTACCTTTCGGTGTTTGGTATCTTCGTCTCTGTATTGATGAGTCTATACATCTTTTTCACTTTCCCGAGGGAACTGCCAGCATGTCAATTCGCATATCCGTGGATTCCTGAGCTCGGAATAAACATCGTGCTCATAGCTGACTATTTAGCGCGGTATATGGGTGTTATAACCGCAGTTATAGCCTTCTTCATCGCTATTTACGGTCTGGATTATATGAAGGGCGATTACCGACCTTCCTGGTACTGGTTCTTCTTCAATTTGTTCACGGCGTCAATGCTGCTCGTTGTGTACAGCGATAACCTGTTCCTGCTATTTGTGGGCTGGGAAGGACTTGGAGCGGCATCGTGGGGTTTAATCGGGCACTGGTTCCGTGACGATGACGACATTGCATACGTGGGTAAAGCGGGAAGGAAAGTGGGACCGCTGGAACTGAGCTGGCCACCGAGCTTTGGTGGCTGGCGTGCTATTTCGACCATAAGATTCGGTGACGTGCCCATGTTCTTCGCAATCGCGGCGATTTGGGTATTATCGCCCACGCTAAATATATCGGAGATAGATTGGGGCTCGCTATTCATGGGTATCGGCGCTGCGGGAACGATAATTCTCATGCTTTGTTTCCTTACGGGGCTGTTCACCAAGTCGGCGCAGGTTCCGTTTTCTGAGTGGTTAATGACTGCGATGACCGGTCCCACGACTGTTAGTGCACTCCTACACTCAGCGACAATGGTAGCCGCCGGTGCTTTTGTGTTTCTCAAGGTTACCTGGTATATCGAGCCGTGGCATTTGCATGGCGTGCCCGGGGTTGAGCTCGTTTATACGATTGTACTCTTCGTTGGGCTGATATCCGGCCTGTATGGTGCACTTGCGGGCTCCGGGATGCTGGAGAGAAAGGTCTTACTCGCTGCCTCTACAATGTCGAGCATTGGTCTGATGTTTGCTGCGGGTGCCGCTTCTTTCTGGATTCACCATGAAATAGCAGGCATAAATTTAGCGTTGCTCGTCGCTTTCTGGTACATGGCGGTGCATGCATTTGCAAAAGCGAGTCTGTTCCTTGTAGCCGGTCATTTAATCCATGCTACGCACAGCAGGTTCTGCTGCGGCGGTTTCGAGTTCGCAAAGCGAATGAAAACGCCTTTTATTGTTACTATCATTGCTACAACCTTCCTCGTGGGAATGCCGCCTCTTACCGCTTACTGGGTGAAGTCCGGGATGGACGAAGTCATGGAACACCTGATTCATCCTCTTGGCTTTATACCACTTATCCTTCTAATCCTCACTTCGCTGATTTATTCCGCGATTATGGCGAGATTCCTCAGTCTTAATTTTGTAAGGGGTGAGAAACCGGAGCACGAGCATTTAGAAGGCGGCGGGTTGATGAAGCTCGGCTATACGATGATGGTCTCGGTGCTCTTCATTTTGCTTTATCTTATCTTTACAAACGCGGAGACCGAGGCATTTGTGCATGCGGGATACGCATCTGTGTCGTTTGCTGTAGGCGCGGGCGCATTAATTGCCTATGTGATCGCCGTGTACGTACCAAGACTAAAAGTCTTTTCCCGGGTGCCCGGTACGTTCTTCAACGACCGGATGTATCTACCATTCCTTAACGATTATATCGTGCCGAAAACGGGCTTCTTTATCTCGCGTATTGTCCAGAACTATGGAAACCGCGGTATTGATGGATTCTTCAATACCCGGGTAATACCCGGTTTATTTGGTATAATTTCAAGAGGAATCAGGGCTATTCAGACTGGATACCTCAAGAGTTACGTTAAAATTGTGCTTGGTCTTGTGATGGTGTTTCTTATAATAGCGTCATTATGGGGGCTGGGACTATGATGGGACTGACACTTAATGTGATGGATATAGGAATGCTGAGTGCTTTAGTTATTTTAACGCTGGGCTCGATTGGTTCGTTCAAAAACAGCAAATTGGGTTTCTATGGTGCCATAATAGCACTTGTAATTGCATTTTCCGCTATTGCCGTTTCAGCCGCGCATTTTATTTTTTACGGCATTTTTATCCTTGCAATTGCTATCATCAACCTGGTTTCGCTGGAGGCGATAAAGAGTGAGATCAAGGGCGTGGACTACGGATTGGTGGGTTTGATGGCACTTGCAACCATGTATATATTCAATACAAGCGATTTCGCACTGGTGCTCGCAGCTCTTGTGCTCGTTTCCGTCCCGACTTATATTCTGGTTATGGTCAGGGAGGGCGGTGCAAACGTAGAGGTTGGTATCAAATACATCACGTTTATGGTTCTCGCTACCGTTCTGTTCTTAATCGGAGCAATTATACTGGTTTACACAAAGAATGCCTTTGATGGTTCTCTTTACGTGCTCGGGTACGTGATGCTTGTGCTGGGTTTGTGTCTCGAAGTTGGCGTTGCACCGCTGCACGAGTGGGTACCTGATGTCTTCTCGAGTGCTGACCCGATACCGATTTCTATCATCGCTTCGCTTGCGAAAATCGTTCCCTTTATCGCAGCTTTGTGGATACTGGTTTACACGTCCTGTGATCTAACGGCGTCAATAACACTGTTCACGGCAGTGATTGCTGCCATATCTATGTTTGTCGGTAATATAGGTGCTTTAACGTCAAAAGAGCTTGGACGTGTTCTCGGTTACTCTACGGTCGCGGGTATGGGATATGTTCTGACATGTCTCGTTGTGGTTGCCAGGCCCGAGTACCTGTATCTCGCGCTCACCGGTGGATTGCTCATGCTGTTCGCAAACGCAGCGGGTAAAATAGGGTTTTTCAATGCGATAAAAGGGGGAGGCGCATATTCTCCTCTGATGTACATTCTCGCCTTCTCGTTCATCGGCGTTCCACCGTTAATGGGATTCTGGGGCAAACTATTCATTCTCCTGTCTCTGGCTAAAATGGAATACTTCTGGCTGGTGGGTATCGTGGTTATAAATTCCGCAATATCCATTCCTTATTATGTTCGGCTTGCAACTGAGCTCGAGGTGGACTGGAAACCAAATCTCACAAATTTTATCTGTCTCGCAGCAGTGGTAATGGTGCTGGTTACCGTTCTCTTACTGCCCGTGGAATGGTTCTATTCAACTATGGAGGTAATTGCACAGACGGTTGGTATAGCAATATAGGAGGAAAAGAGAAAAATGATAGGAAACGTGGTGGTTGTCGGTTTGGTGCTTGCGATTTGCATACTGCTGGACATCGTGTTTTTTACCCTGACTAAAATCTGGCCGACGTATTATCCCTCCGAAGTGAAGCAGTCAAGATGGGAATCGGGAAATATGCCGATAAGGCTGCCGAAATATACGCTTCCAATGCCCTATTTCGGGTTTATGTTCATGTTCATGGCAGCGGAACCCATCATCGTTATTATCCTCCTATTTTCTGCTTATCCAACGCCTTACTTCTACGCCGTTTTACTGCTGTCCCTCTTACTTTTATTGCCGGCAATTTATGTAGGCTATAACGTTTCGGTTGAGGAAAGTATATTTAAAAAATAGGAGATAAAAAATTAGAAAAACTTTTCTTTTGTAAAAGAGAAAGAAAGATAGGGGTGTAAGGAAAAAGAAGATGGAAGAAACAGAGAAGGATAGGAACATACGCATTCTCCATTCGGGTGTGTTTACACCCTTGAGGAGATGGGCGACGAAGTGGAGCCTATGGCCATGTCATTTCCTTACTTCCTGCTGTGGCGTCGAGCTGGCGCATACGGGTGCATGCGGTTATGATATGGAGCGATTAGGCACGTTAAATATGGGTATCTCGCGTCAGGCGAATTTCATCATGGTTGAGGGCACGATAACGAGGAAAATGGCACGTGCACTGAGAATCGTCTGGGAGCAGATGCCTGACCCTAAGTTCGTGAACGTTATAGGTGCATGTGGTCAGCGAGGCGGGATATTCTGGAACAGTTATAACATAACGCGTCCTTCAGATATAGTTCCCGTTGATTTCTTTATCCCCGGATGCCCGATAACGCCCGAAAGCCTCTTGAGGGGTGTAAGAGCGGTTCAGGAGAAGATAGAAGGGAGGGATAATACAACAATAAGATTTAAGCACGTGGAATTGCCCTCGGGAGATGGAGAAGAGAACAGGGCGCCAACCACACCAAAGATATTTGCCCCAACTCCTTTAGTCCGGGTGGACGTGCCGAGGGATGTAGATTGGGCGTTGGGTAATGATCTGGTGAAGAACCTGAAAGCTCAACTTAATGGACTTTATACTTCCATCACAGTCACCGATAAAAACAGGATAGCAATAAAAACGACACCTGAGAATCTGGTAGAAACGTCACGAAAATTAAGCGACACGATGGGTGTAGACCATGTGAAGAGCGTGAATGTGATAGACGTGCCGCATGAAAGGAAGTTTATGGTTGAATATATGGTTTCGGGATATACCGAAGAACTTATGCCCGTTATTTTGACCATTTTCACCGAAATAGGAAGAGAAGCCGAGCCAGAAATCCCGAGTCTCGCATCACTATGGGAAAGTGCAGATTATTCGGAAAGGGAGCTACACGATTTCTTTGGTGTGAAGTTCAAAGGTAATGAAGGTATGAAGGGTAAGTTCTTATTAGCTCCTGATACGCCGGATACGCCATTAAGGAAGGACTACAAACTTGAGGAGGAGCAGTATACGATAGAGGAAGGTATTCCTCTTACGCCCGCAATCACCCCTCCTCATTATACGCCTCCTTCCTCATCACTCTCATATTCGGAATCCGAACTGGAAGATCTTAAGATGCCGGCTTATGAGGACGTTTTGAAAGAGGCGGAGAAAAATGATGAGTTCGTTGCTTTTATAGGGCCGCATCACTCAGGCAGTGGGCATCTGAGATGGGTAATGCGAATGAAAGGAGACATAATTAAGGACGTCATCCCTGATCCGGGATACGTTCACAGGTCAATGGAGAAAATTGCTGAGAATAGGTTGTACATCCAGAATGTTCCGCTGACTGAAAGGCCAAACATAAGTGACCCGATAAATATGAACCTTGGGTATGTCCATGCGATAGAGAACGCACTTGGAATAGAAGTTCCGGAAAGGGCAAAATATATAAGGACGATAATGGCAGAACTTTCGAGAATAGGGGCGTTCTTCTATGATATGGGTATATTCCCGCTCTTTATGGGGCATTCAACGGGGTTCATGTATTCCTTTGCGATACGGGAAATGGTACTCGAATTGATGGTGAGAATGACCGGTTCGAGATGCACACCCTCATTTATTATCCCCGGCGGGATACGGCGAGATATTTCTGATGACGTTCTCGACCGTACGAGAAAATTCACTACCGCCATTCATAAACGATTGAAGAAGTATGAGAATATTTTCGTGTATAATCCAGTGCTTATATCGAGGATGAAGGAAGTAGGCGTCCTGACGAGGGAAGAGGCGATAAGATGCGGAATTGTAGGTCCGTTCTTACGAGCATCGGGAGTGGAATACGACGTCAGGAAAGCAGAGCCTTACGAAGTTTACGATAAGCTTGATTGGGAAGCAACGACGGGCGATGCCGGAGACTGCCTGGGACGGATATTCGGCAGGTTAGAGGAAATGAAGCAAAGCGTGGAAATCGTGCGACAGGCGGTGGATGCGGTGCAAGAGATGCCGAGAGGCGGTGTGATAAGTGAAGAAATCCTCGGTGATTACAAAGAAGCTTCTGGCGACATACGCGGGTACTTGTACAACGTCTATGGCGATCTGGTTCTACCCAAAGGCGAGTGGACTTCCGTTACCGAAGCAGCAAGGGGCACCGTCCTGTACTCCATTATAAGCGATGGCGAATCTAACGTTCCTTATCGCGTGAGGATTATAACGCCCTGCTGGATGAACCTGAGGGGGATAATAGAAGCGTCAAAAGGAGAGCGGGTAGCGGATTTCTGGACGGTCTATGCCAGTTTTGGATACTTCCCGCCGGAAGCAGATAGATAGATAGATAGATAGGTAGATAAAGAAAAATGATGGAAATGATAAATACGCTGATGGAGACTGCGATGAGCAATCAGGTGAGTATACCTCTTATAGAGCCGATGCTGGACTTATTGCCTGAAATCCCGATGCTGCAATACATGGTCGCGTTTATGTTATGGAAGCCGCTTTTTGCACTTTTAATTTGCCCTGGTCTCACGGTCGGCGGTCTTACACTGTTATTCTTCCCGTGGATAGAACGGAAACTATGTGGAAGGGCACAGTGGAGAGTAGGACCACACGAGATAGTATGGTGGTTAGGAGGAGTAATCCAGCTACTTGCAGATACACTGAGATTCCTTTTCCAGGAGGTGATAGTGCATAAGGACGCACATAGGCCTTATTTCCTGCAGTTCCCGTTCCTATCATTCATGATTTTCCTGTTGCCATTGCTGTTCATCCCTGCAGGAACGATTGTAGCGATACAAACGCCTTATGCGATACAGATAATACTCGCATTGGTGTGTCTATTCCCGTTGTTCATTTTAGGGCTTGGTTGGGCATCCAACAGCCGATTTGCTTATATCGGGACAGTACGAGAAGCATTCATGTATTTTGCGTATGAGATACCGTTCATTATAGCGGCAATCGCGATGATTATTTTATATAAAACGTCAGACCCGCTATTGATGGCAAGTAGACAATCTATACCGGGAATAATACTCAATCCCATCGCCGCACTGGTATTCTTTATCGGCGCTGCGATGGCGACCGGGAGAATGCCATTTGAGATAGCGGACTCAGACCAGGAGTTGTGTGCGGGACCGCATGTAGAGTATTCGGGGATTGCATTTGGGCTTATCTACGTATTGTGCTACGAGAAGGCTTATATTTTGAGTGCGCTTATGACCATTTTATTCCTTGGAGGCGGGAGTGGTCCGGCGATTGCGGGTCTTGGCGATTTATCCGGTGTTTTCTGGTTCGTGGTAAAGACGTATCTTGTGCTGACCACGTTGTTCATGCTTCGTGCGGTATATCCGAGATATAGACTTGACCAGGGCTTGAAACTGGGATGGTCGCCAATGCTCGTTATGGCTATAATTGGTCTTGCAATATCATTGGTATTAGTGAAGGTGGGTGTGGTGATATGAAAAGTATGAAGAAAGTTGTAGGACCGGAATATAATTTAAGCGAGAAGATAAAGACGAATGTGTATGCCGTGGGTGTAGCCATGCAGGAATCGGTATACCCACACACAATGACGGTATTTTATCCGAGAGAGAGGAAGAAGATGCCGGATAATTACAGGGGATTTATTCTGTTTGACCCGGACAAATGTATAAGCTGTTTCAATTGCTCGTTTGTATGCCCTGCGAATGCGATTCGAATGAAGGAAGCACCGAATAAGCGTTATTATCCCACAATAGATTATGGCAGGTGCATTTTCTGTCATTTCTGCATTGATTCTTGCTCCGGGGGTGCATTAAAGGCGACAAAAATACACGATGTCGCATATAAGGATATGGATGAGATGTTCACACCTACGGAGGAGATGATAGAGCCGCCGGAAATAATCAGAGAGGACAAGAAATACGTGGAATATGAGATAGAAGAGGACGATTTGCATTTGAAGAGGACAACGGGTGAGGACTACCTTTTTGTTGAAGTGCCGCCACCCAAAGAAATTCCAATGGTGTCCACGTGCATAGACCCTGGTAGCTGTATTGGCTGTCGGGTTTGCGCAGAGGTATGCGAGCATGGTGCGATTAGTGCCTCGGGTGGAGATGGCGGAACACTAAGAATGAAGATAGATACGGATGAATGCACGGGCTGCGGATTGTGCGTTAAGGAGTGCTCGATGCAGATATTGATATTGAAGTTGAAGAAGCTTGAGAGGAAATGAAAAAAAAATGGCAGCAGCAATAGGGGCGGCAGGGCAATCGGAATGGGAAGTAGCAGTTCCCGAGAAACTGTTAAGGGACAAGACGTATTTTGAGAATTTAAAGGCTAATGTCATAGATACGAACTTATGCAGTCGGTGTTTGACTTGCGCATCCGTATGCCCCGGCGGGATAACCGTGGTAGACAATATCGTTGATTTCCCGGACTATGAAACCAAATGCCTTGACTGCGGTGCTTGTGTACGCGTATGCCCGAGGTTTGTTTACGAGCCAAAAAGCGGCTTGGGCGATTATACAGAGTTCATCGCCGGGCGGTCAAAGCGGTTCGCGGGGCAAGATGGCGCGATGGTAACGGAACTTCTGGTTTCTGCAATTGAAATGGGAATGATAGACCGCGGTTTGTTCGCGGGCAGGGACGAGAAATGGGCAACTGAAATGTTCCACGTGCGAGAGCCCGAACAGCTTGCGATTACCACGCTCGGAGGCACGAAATACACGTTCGCGGATGTGCTGCCCGCATTGAAGGAAGCGGTGAGGTTCACGAAGCGAGGCGTGGGGATTGTCGGAACGCCCTGCATCGTTTCGGGCGTCAGGAAACTGCAGCAGGAGTATCCGATTTTTCGTGAGCGCGTAAAACTCGTTGTGGGTCTGTTCTGCACCGAGAATTTCCATTATGACGATATTTCAAGATATCTTCAGAACAAAGGTGTTGATTTCAGTAAGTTAATCAAGATGGACATAACGATGGGTAAGTTCATCGCTACGATGACGGATAACGAAGTAAAATTCAAGGTGAAAGCACTTGAAGAGATACTGCCAAGCGGCTGCAACGTTTGTACCGACTTCACCGCAGTGGAAAGCGATGCGAGTGTAGGCAGCGTGGGCAGTGCGGCAGGATTTTCTACCGTAGCAGTGCGTGAAGAGAATGCTAAGAAGGTTATAGAATATATCAAAGAGAAGGGATACGCGGATTTCGGTGAGGCGGATAGCTCACAACTGGACTTCCTTATCGGGCATAAGAAGAAGCGGGAAGAGAATATCAAAAGATAGTATTTATCTGAGGTAAGAAACCACGAGATTCCACAAGATAGACCACCAGACCAGAAATCAGAGAATAGAAAACAGAATTCTGACCTCTGTTCTCGGGCTTTCTTCTATCTTCACAATTTCTCGTGGAATAAACCCTTTCAGGGTTTTCGGGGACGTGGGCAGAGCCCACGATGTGTAATCTTGTGGTTATAGGGGCAGAACTACAGCAGATGCAGCTTCTTCTTAATTTCTCCCAGTTGCTTTTTGTCCAATTGCAGCATATCTGCTATCTGCGACTCAGGATAGTTTTCTACAAATAGCCAGATAAACTCCTCTTCTATGGATGCTAACTTCTCTTCTTTGATGAGTCCGGTGAGTTTTTCTACTTTCCGCTTTATATCCCTTATGACCGTCTCTATGCCTGTCGGTTTGACCTCTACCGCGTGCTTATGCTTGGTACCTGATTTCGGATACCCAAAGGTGTTTAACGTACGTCCAATGGAATTAAATTTCAGCAACGGCAAAGCCACTTTGGCTCGGCGTGCGTTTTCTTCTTCGAATATCTCTTCCGCAGACAGACCTTCTTCCGTATTTAACTGCTCCAAGTAACGATTCATCCAATGAGTTGGTTTCGCCTTTGCCACTTCTTCTGCTTGTCCCATTTTTTGATTCTCCTACTCTTTATCTATGTAAGGGGTTATATAAAGTTTTCTAAATATTGATGTGAACGCACGGGTGCGTAAAATATAGTCATTCCGAAAATTATTAACCACCAGATTACACATCGTGGGCTCTGCCCACGTCCCGCAAGCCCCGAAGGGGCTTATTTCACGAGAGAAGAATAATGGATTTTAGTTTTCAGTGTTCCATTGACGATTTTACCCCCTGTTAACCCATATTTCTTGTGTTAATCGTGTGGAATCTCGTGGTTCATTATTTGCAATTTATTATGGGAATGACATTATAACTATCAAAGTATAGATACAATGAACGAGGAGAAATACGACGTTGTAGTGGTAGGGGCAGGCCCTGCGGGGAGTATAACCGCGAAGACCGCTGCGGAACGAGGACTGGACGTTCTCTTAATAGAAAGGAATCCAGAGATAGGGGTGCCGGTGAAATGCGGTGAGTGCGTAAGCAAAGAAATAGAGCGGTTTGTTGATATTGATCGCAGATGGATATGCGCAGGGATACGAGGAACTATCACATACGGCCCTGACGGTACGAAGGTGATTTTATCGGTTGAAGGAGCAGAAGAAGTGGGGTATGTACTTGAAAGAAAAATATTTGATAAGGGGCTGGCACAGGAAGCCGCACGTGCAGGCGCGGAAGTGCGAGTAAAAACTCAGGCTTATGGTGTTGTTAATGACGGTGGTTATGCAAAGGGCGTGTATGCAAGAACTACAGCGGAAGCGGAGGGGGACATTCGTATTTCCGCGGATGTAGTTGTGGGTGCGGATGGCGTGGAATCGCGAGTAGGTAAATGGGGTGGTATTAACACAACATTGCGTTTGGCTGACGTGGCAACGTGTACACAGTTCCTCATGTGTGACATTGAAGTGAATAATGAGTACTGTGAGATTTTCTTTGGTGATGACGTAGCACCTAAAGGGTATGCCTGGGTATTTCCAAAAGGGGGGCATTGCGCAAATGTGGGTCTTGGGATAGGCGCTGACGTTTCTAGTGAGAAACATTGTGCACGCGATTATCTGAACGCTTTTGTAGGGGGGAAATTCCCGAATGGAAAGATAATAGCTGAGATGTACGGTGCGGTGCCACTGAGCGGCCCGGTATATGAAACGGTGGCAAACGGATTGATTTTAGTTGGTGATGCGGCAAGGCACGTTAATCCTATTACAGGCGGAGGCATTTTAGAAGCAATGCAAGGCGGCGAAATAGCGGGGGACGTAATTGCAAAAGCAGTACAAGAAAACGACTGCTCAAAGAGAAGATTGCGTGAATACGAGAAGAGATGGCGAAAAGAGTTTGGTAAAGTGTTGAAAGCGGGATTGAAGACAAAGAATATCGTGTTGGGGCTGAGCAGCCAGGACCTCAACAGTTTCTTCCATGCGTTAGATGGAGAGATGATAACAAAAGAGTTCAGCGAACGAGCATTGTTGAAAGAGATGATAAAGAGGAATCCAAGGATACTGTTCAAGTTAGTGAGGATGATGTTCTAAGCAAGAAAATATAGGTATTCCGAAAATTATAACCACAAGATTACACAGATTTTCACGAGATTATTTATTAACAAAAGAGGAAAATAAATTATTGACACAGATTAACGCAGATTAACACAGATGAAAACAAACTGCAAAGTGCAAAATTTGTGTAATCTGTGGTTAAAATCAGCAATGTCAACCTTAACTTAAATAAGTCCGTGCCGTGTAAATCAGTGTAAATCTGTGTCTTAAATAGAAGAAAGTTATACTTTAGATACAGCAAAAAAAAGGAAAACTTTTTTTACTTTGATATTATTCTCATTTTGTGAGGTAAAAGAAAAATGGGATTAGAACTGGAAGGCGTGGAAATAGAAGATACATTTGCCGAGGCGTTTCCGATAAAGGTTGCGCGAGTATTGATAACAGCGGTGAACGAGAAATGGGTGATGGAAGCAGCGAAAGAGGCGACGGGATTCGGGACGTCGGTGATAATGTGCCCGGCAGAGGCGGGGATAGACAAGATAGCATCGCGTGAGGAGACACCGGATGGAAGACCCGGTGCGTACATAATTATGTGCACGTTCGGCTACAAAGCATTGGATGAGCAGTTGCTTGCGAGGATAGGGCAATGCATTCTCACCTGCCCGACAACGGCGGTATTTAATGGTTTAAAGGCAGAGGAAAGCGAGAAGGAGTTCAATACGGGCTTCAAGTTGAAGTTCTTTGGCGATGGATATGAATCAGAGGAGGAACTTTACGGTAGAGAGGTATCAAGGACTCCGATAATGGGTGGCGAATTCGTGATAGAGAAGAACTTAGGCGCAAAGGCGGGCGTTGCTGGTGGGAATTTATTTATCCTTGCAAAGGACCAGATGTCTGCGTTGAGTGCGGCAGAGGATGCCGTTTCTGCAGTCAGACAAGTGGAAGGCGCAATAACTCCTTTTACAGGTGGCGTTGTCGCGTCTGGCTCGAAAATAGGCTCGCAGAAATACAAGTTCATGCACGCAACGATAAACGAGAAGTTCTGCCCCACACTGAAAGACAAAATAGAAGCGTCTGAACTGCCTGCGGACGTAAATGGCGTCTTTGAGGTGGTGATAAACGGGCTCAGTGAGGACGCGGTTAAAGAAGCGATGCGCGCAGGGATAAAAGCGGCGGTGAAAGTGCCCGGCGTGGTAAAAATAACGGCAGGGAACTTCGGCGGTAAACTGGGGAAATACCAGTTCAAGCTTAAGGATGTGCTGGGGCTATAACAAATCCCAAATCAGTCTTCGATGAAGAGGAGAATTCCTCTTCCTCTATTTTTTATTGCTGCGGATGTCGAAACATGAACCGATTGGATGAATAACAAGCATCAAAAAAGTTGGTGAAAAAGTCGGAAAAGGGAACCGAAAATATAAAACTCGAACTCATGGAATTGGAAGCCTCGATAGGGCATCAGTTTAAGAACATCGCACTTTTGGAAGAAGCGATAACCACGAGTTCATATTCTATCGAACATCCCGATTCCTCCAATTACCAAAGCCTTGAATTCATTGGAGACCGTGTAATCAGCCTGATATTAGCAGAGGAACTTCTAGATGTGTCAGAATCGCTCGATGAAGGAAAAATGACCTTTCTGAAGTCTGAGCTTGAAAATAATAAGCGATTGGCTGACTACGGGGAAGAAATGGGTCTCAGGATTTACATCAAAGCCAGGGAGAAGAAAGAAAGTATAAGCAAAAAAGTTATCGCAGACGTTTTCGAGGCTATTTGCGGTGCAATATATCGGGATAGCGAGGAATCCATCAGAATTAAGGAAGTGAAAAAGTTCCTCCATAAATTAGGAATCTCTGAGTGGATAAAAGCGGAAATGTTGAGAACCAAAGACTTTCTTCCTATTAGAAACCAATTCGAGAATAAGTTCAGGGAAATACATCGCTGTAACCCGGAAATAGATTTCGTGTATACTTCGAGCGGAGAGGGACACCAGACAAGGTGGAAGATAGAAAAATGCTCGATTAAAGACATTCACAGTCAAACAGGCGAATATGTCGAGTTAAAAGGGATTAAAAACGGTGGTAAATGGTTCAGTAGTAAAAAGGACGCTGAAACAGATGCATTTGAACAGGCATATAAATACATGGAACAGAAGGGGTGGGACATTCGTTAAAAGATTGTTTGCATTATTCTTCTCAGCACGTCTTCACCCTGTATATCCGGACCTCCGCCGTACTGAACACGTCTTCAAAACAACTTGATTCGTATTTAGCCAGTCCATTCCCGTCATAAAGTTCTCTTTCTAACCATCCCACATAGACATATCCAACGTCGTACTTATTCAGAAGTGCCCTCGCCAGCGAAACATTTTCCGTTGTGTATATCAATTTGACGTCGTTTACCCTTCCCTCTATCTCCTTCTGCTCCTCTGGTCTCATTATGGATTAGTTAGAGCATTTCATAAACCTGAACACCTTTTTCATCATACACCGTTTTGAAAAAATTTTCGGCTTCAAATTTCTGCAAACCTCTTTCTGGATACTGCATATATTCAAGAGAGCCAACAAAAATATATTTCACATCATAATCTTTGAGCTTTTTCATTGCAAGTTCCATATCTTCTGTGCGGTAAATGATGTTCACGTCATTTATTCTGGGTTCGGTTATGTCGGTCTTGTAGCCCCAGGAGTGCTCATGAAATACCCATCCCACGACCGTGGGCAAACCTGTGAGACTTGAAACACGGCTGTAGTAGGTATAGTCAAACTGCTGATCCCAGGGAGCATTAGACGGCACCGCCTCCAGAATTACTGGACTACCTTTTACGTTCTTCGAAATCCAGCATATTGCTAAATAATCCCCCGCAGGCTCGATTGATGCACCGTCTATTCGAATGCGTGAATATTTTAGATATGCCGTTCCATCCAGTGTTGGGCTCGTTTCAAATCCTTTCAGCCACGTGTAGGTTCCAAGAACGGGATAGACTCCGGATGCAAGAATAAGGATGACCACGAATACACTAAAAACTTTTCTAAGCTTTTCCTTCTGATTTTTCAGCGTGTAGCAGATGCAAAAAGCAGCTGAAATCATCCACATTACCCATACCTGATTGTAGAATTTGAACACCGTGTTCATCCGCTGGAATTCGCCCCAGGCAAGATAGTCCATGACATAAAAAATCTCGCTGAAAAACAATATGCTTGCACCACCGAGAATCAAGCAGAAGGCAAAAAAAACTTCACGGGGAACTCCGTTTTTTCTTATCTCACGAAAAATGAACAGGAGCGAGAAGAAGATAGTCGGAAGGATGAAAATAAGGACAGGATATATTATCGAGAGGATGAGCAATAGCGGAATCAGTATTATCGAGGAAAGCAACACTAAAAATACTTTTTTTAGTGCCAAATCCGCCCACTTCTGTGAGAGCGCGAAAAATGCTATTGCGAGGAGTGGCAAGCCATGAACGAGGAGAAATCCCGCTATCGGTGAAGGATACGTGACTATGCCAATGCCTTTAGCTCCGATGGCTTTAAAAGCCAAAATATAAGGGAGATATAAAAATATACTGGCTGCGACAGGCAAACCTGCCGATAAAATCGAGCGTGCGAGAGAAGCACCTCTTTTAAGCTGATTTGCACCTATAACTAAAATGGCTAATGCGGCGTAGCCCGGATAGTCCCATGCACTGTTCGCATACAAAAATCCAAGCGAGATGCCAAAAACAAGCACGCTGAAAAATGCTGTTGATTTATCATTGCCAAAGATTGACCGTGAATTGGATATAAATGCGTAGAGAAGAGAGATTATCAGAACCTGAAAAGCTAAGCCAATCATATGCGGGTGGAAATCTCCCCACATAAAGCTGAAAAACGGAAATTCCGTTATCGCCTGGTTCGTGTCAAAAAGCGCTCTTGTCGGACTCCAATAATAATAATCCCATTTAGTTGCGATGTATTGCAAGACGATATCTGGCGATGTCGCAAGCTGCCCAAGGAGCATCTTGAAAAGATGAAGATTTCCTATAAAAGCGACAAGCAGAGCTGTAAGCAATCCATATCTTCGCTTACCTGTTAGATTACATCCAAGTCCATAGGTGATTGAAGTGGTGAGTGCCGCACATAGAGGCGTCAATAAGTTGAACATTATGTTGGTTGGTATAGCAGAGAGTTTTGTTAGTATAGAGCCCATCAGGTAGCCGAAATAGTAGTAGTGTTGTAATGTGTATCCAGAAAGCCAGGGGTCTGGTGGTGGAAGCGACACCGCCCTGTTTATCGCATTCAGGAATGCAGAGCCCATGAATCTCTCTCCTGTGTACAGTGTCGTTGTCGGTCCACCTTCGATGAATGGATGGTACATCTGTAAAGCGATAAAGAAGAGAAAAGAAAGCGTGAATACGAGGTCTACTTCAACAAACTTTAAGAAAGTTTGATCAACAAACTTTTTAAAAAAGTTTGACCAAAAATGCTGCGCATGCTCCGCTTTTCTAATGCTTATTTCCTGCTTCTTTTTCAACGTTGCAATAGAGAGCAACGCTATCGTAGAAAAAGCCAAAAATATTGCCGTGATTCCGTAGCCGAGCGCGTGCGAAAACATCCAGGTGAAGAATGTAAGCAGTGCTAAGCCTGCTACCTTCGACATGGCATAGCCCCTGTCTCTTAAATTGGGTGCTATTCTACTTATTAGTGGAAATGCGCAGAAGCCAATTGCCACTACAAGAAGCCAAATCAAAAGTATTTCGTGCCACCATTGTATATACGCATGGATTAGCATGGTTTTACCTTGTATATCTCAACCCCCTCTTTGCTGAACACCTTCTCAAACCAATTCGACACGAACTTAACAAGCCCCTCCGCTTCATAAGTATCCCTCTCCAGCCTTCCCACATAGACATAGCTGACATTATACTTCTTTAAAAGCGACAACGCCAGAGAAACATTGTCAGTTGTATAGATTTCTTTTACGTCATCCACTCTTCTCCACACTTCCTCGTCTCGGCGCCACAAAAATTCGTGCCAGGGCCATCCGATAACAGTTTGCAGACCTGTTGACGCAGAAACCCGCCCGGGTCTGCAGTAATCTGTTCGATGTTCTTCATCCTCTACTGCTTCTACGATTACCGCATCTTCGACGTTTCCATTCAGCCATTCGATTGCCTGATATTCGCCTTTATAATCGTCTCGCTCCTTCATATAACCTACCCCATCCAAAGTTGGTTCCGAACCGAATCCTCCTGTCCAACTGTTAACTGCAAGCGCGGGATAAAGCGCACTGATTATCAAAAGCACTGCAAACATACCCCAAAAAATAGTTTTAAGGGACTTCCTCTCTATTTTCTCCTTCAAGCGACAGGCAATAACTGCTGAGGCAATTCCTAAGAGCAGCCATGCTTGTAGATAAAATTTAAATATCATATTTCCTCTGTCAATTGCACTGCTATAAAAGCCTGATTTGAAATAAACAACCTCGGGAATCAAAATGGCGACTACGCCAAAGAATATAAGTACATAGACAAAGCAAAAACATTCTTTATGTGAGGTTCTGCTCCTCGACCCTGCAAGCCATATAAGGGCTTTAAAGAAACCCTTGCCAACATTTTTGATTGAAAAAAGCAGCCAGGAAAACAGCAAGAAAAAGAAAAAACCGAACATCGCTACCAGCGAAT
>CAZXYJ010000005.1:0-15384 GCA_964644925.1 uncultured Halobacteria archaeon
CTCTTTGCTACATCTGGGAGCTCCCTCAACCCTTTATGAACATCATAGCAGTTGGAATAGAGTTTATAGACATGTGTGCAAAGATAAAATCAATAATGTACTTCGTTTATGTCAAGTTTAACTGCCTAAGAAGCTGTCTCACAATCACCTTACCAACATTTTCAATCTTTCCTTTTAGATTTAAAGCTATATCCAACCTCCATTTTCTTTTGATTTTGGATTATTTGGCAGCCACTTAATCACATCTACCCACATGAAATAGCGAAGAGCCAATAAAAGCCTCTCTGCAGTAGTTTTTGAGAATCTTAAATCCAGTAGCAGCCCAACACAGGTGAAGATAGTCGCTGCGCAAAATCAAAGAAATCTTCCATAGCTACGAATCAATTCGTAGTTATCAGATTCACTTAATTTCAGTTCAATCTTCTCTGGGCACTGTCTAAAAATATAGTCTGTTGACAAGAAGTTGCATCGCGGATTGCCCTTGTGGCTACCCCATCCATTCGGGGTAATCCTACTGCGGAACACGCGGGGGTAACGCTTGTGTGGTAAGCTCGCAGGACAACGTGGAAAAATCAGAGAACCCAGCTCAGATCAACTGCCAGGATAAGAACGCTATGAAGAGTGTAATGCAAACCATTGTAAGAGTCGTAAATTAGAATAAGCGAAATTGGGTTGATACGCTTAGACCAAAAGGTGCGGAATCCGACCATAACGGCTACTATGACGTTATGGGGGATGGACAAACGGTTCTCGGCTCACAGATGGCTTCTAAGGCGTTCATAGTTATCTGCGATGTAGAACTTGGTAAGCCCTATATGCTCCCGGAATCGCTGGGTAGGGACCTCGTAAGGGTAAACGATGGCATATAGGGTAGAGGAATCGGTAAAAAGCGAATGACATCTTGTAATGAGGCGTATAGGGGTTCAAAATTTGCCCTAACTCGAAAGGGTGCTGACTTGTCGAGCGGTGTTTCATTGTATGCACGGAGGCAAACCTGTGAATGTAAGTAGTTCAATTACGCCTCAAAAAGGCGAGAGACTTACAGACATACGACCAAAACTCCAGTGGGCTGATGTCGACTGGAATAAGGTTGGAAAATGTGTTAACAGGCTACAAGCCAGAATTACAAAAGCAGTTAACGAAGGAAAATGGCATCTGGTCAAAAGATTGCAGTATTTGCTAACACACTCGCTTTACGCGAAGCTGTTAGCGGTGAAGAACGTCACTCAGAATAGGGGAAAGCGAACAGCCGGAATTGATGGCGCGAAGTGGACTACACCGAACGCCAAAATGAACGCTGCTCTTAAATTATCTGATAAGAAGTACAAAGCAAAGCCGTTGAGAAGAGTCTATATCCCGAAACCGGGTTCCGCGAAGAAGCGACCGCTGAGTATTCCAACCATGCGTGATAGAGCGATGCAAACGCTGTACGCCCTTGCGTTAAGCCCGGTTGCAGAATCAACAGCAGACACTCGCTCGTTTGGCTTTAGGAAGTATAGAAGCGCACAAGATGCGTGTGAATATGCTTTCACTTGCCTGAGCACGAAGGGTTCTGCACAGTGGGTTTTGGAAGGAGATATCAAAGGTTGTTTCGACAATATCAGCCATGACTGGCTTCTGGAGTATATCCCGATGGATAAAGCGATTTTAAAGCAGTTTCTTACGGCGGGATTCGTATATAACCGTCATT
Source organism: uncultured Halobacteria archaeon (assembly GCA_964644925.1). Classification (GTDB taxonomy): domain Archaea; phylum Halobacteriota; class Syntropharchaeia; order Alkanophagales; family Methanospirareceae; genus QEXZ01. The sequence continues at coordinate 1,691 of CAZXYJ010000005.1, forward strand.
TGAATCCTACCAAGGCAGGAACTCCACAAGGAGGTATTATTTCTCCGTTATTGGCGAATATGACTCTGGACGGGCTGGAAATGGCTATCGCATCCAGATGGCACGTCACAAAAAGAGGAATAATTGATAAGAGACATTGCAACCCACACAAGGTGAATTTTGTGAGGTATGCAGACGACTTTATCGTTACTGCCCGGTCGGAAGAGACCGCAAAAGAGATCGCTGTGTTAATCCAGGGATTCTTGAAGGAGCGAGGTCTGGAATTATCGGCGGAGAAGACACATATTACCCATATAGACGACGGCTTTGACTTTCTGGGCTGGAAATTCCGTAAGTACAAAGGGAAACTTCTGATAAAGCCATCTAAGAAGGCGATTGATAATGTCACGCGAAAGGTCAGTGGCGTGATCAAAAGAGCGAAAGCATGGAATCAGGAGAATCTCGTTTACGCTCTGAACCCCATCATTATCGGCTGGTCGAATTATCACCGATCAGTCGTATCTGCGGAGGTATTCAGCAATCTGGATAACAGGATGTGGAATATGCTCTGGCGATGGGCTAAGAGGAGGCATCCGGACAAGTCCAGAACCTGGGTTGCCAGAAAATACTGGCATAGCGAAGGCTCTAAAACTGTCTGAATGGTGCAAGACGAGATGGGATAAACTAAAGGATAGTTTATGCGCATGAATGCTGAAATCAAAAGACCAAGTGCCACGGAACCAAACTGCTGCCCGATACAGAAAGGGTTATGAAATGCTTGAGCGGTATGAGGGGAAACTTTCACGTACCGTTCTGAGATGAGAATGGGCGAGCAATCGCCCTATTCTTAATCTGCGATTTATCACCGCGGAGAGCGCCGAGTACGCAGAGTTTTAAGACGGTTTCAACCATTGCTTAGGTTTTTTTTGGTGTCTCTGCGTTCTCTGCGGTGAAATTTAATGTGCAAATTAGCTCGAAAAAAACGAATATCTTTTATACCTTACGGTTGGAATGTTAAATAGGATGGAAACCATTCGCACGGGTGTTTATATCTGCCATTGTGGTGTGAATATAGCAGCGGCGGTAGATGTTAAAGCGGTGGCGGAGTTTGCGAAGGGTTTACCCTGCGTAGTCGTTGCACGAGATTACCAGTATATGTGCTCAGACCCGGGTCAGGAGTTGATAAAAAGCGACATAAAGGAGTATGGATTGAACCGCGTGGTTGTTGCCTCCTGCTCGCCGAGGATGCATGAGCCCACGTTCAGAAATGCATGTGCCGATGCGGGCTTGAATCCATATTGTTTTGAGATGGCAAATATACGAGAGCAATGCGCCTGGGTACACCCTGAAGGAGCAACAGAGAAGGCGAAAGATTTAGTTGCTTCGGCAGTAGCTAAGGCGGCATTGTTAGAACCTTTAGAGAGGAAGAAAGTAGGCGTTATACCACGAGCGCTGGTGATAGGAGGCGGAATAGCAGGAATCTATGCAGCTCTTGAGATTGCGGACAAGGGATTTGAGACGTATTTAGTAGAGAAAGAGCCTTCGATCGGCGGGCACATGGCTCAACTTGATAAGACATTTCCGACTTTAGATTGCTCGGCTTGCATTCTCACACCGAAGATGGTGGAAGTAGAAAGACACAAGAATGTCCAGTTGTTCACGTATTCCGAGGTGAAGGAGGTAAAAGGATATATAGGGAATTATGAGGTGAAGATAAGGAAGAAAACCCGATACGTGGATGAGCATAAATGCACGGGTTGCGGAGAATGTGCAAATGCATGTCTGCTTCGTGGAAGAATCCCAAATGAATTTGACGTTGGATTGGGGAAAAGAGGTGCGATATACGTTCCTTTTCCTCAAGCCGTTCCTCTGGCTTATACCGTAGATGCAAATCGGTGCATATATATAACGAAAGGAAAATGTGGTAAATCTCCCGCGTGTAAAGAAGCGTGCCCCGCGGATGCAATTGATTTTGAGCAGCACGAGGAAGAGATAGAAATAGAAGTAGGGACGATTGTGGTTGCAACAGGATACGAGTTACTTGACCTTTCGGAAAAAACGACGTATGGGTACAAATACGATGAGGTTCTGACCGGATTGGAATTTGAACGGCTTTCGGTTGCTTCGGGTCCTACTGGTGGGCAGATTATAATTAACGGTAAGGAGCCAAAAGAAGTGGTTTTTATCTCTTGTGTTGGTTCTCGTTCTCGCAAGGAAGGTGAATGCGAATACTGCTCTCGAGTTTGCTGCATGTATATAGCGAAACAGGCACATCTGGTACGTGATAAAATACCGGATGCGAGGGTCCGGATAATCTACAATGATATGAGGGCGTATGGAAAAGGATTTGAAGAGTTTTATAACCGTGTGAAAAAGGAGGGGGAGGAATACATAAGAAAGGAGCTCGAAGACAAGGTGGAGGTGATAAAACGGAGCGAAGAGGATGATAAAGTGATAGTAAGGACGATAAGCGAGAGAGAAAAGATAGAAATAGAAGCGGATTTGGTAGTTCTGGCGAATGCAATCGTGCCAAGAAAAGACGCAGGAGAACTCGCTAAAATATTGAAGATCACGAGAAGTGGAGATGGTTTCTTCTTAGAGGCGCATCCCAAGCTCCGTCCTCTTGATACATTCACAGATGGTATTTTCATCGCGGGATGCTGCCAGTCTCCAAAAGATATTCCGGATAGTGTTGCACAGGCGGTTGGTGCGGCAATAAGAGCTTCAATACCGCTGATGCGCGGTGAAGTGGAGGTAGAGCCATTAGTAGCAAGTGTAAAGGAGAATATCTGCGTGGGATGTGGAACTTGTGAAGTAATCTGCCCGTTTGATGCGCTCTCGCTCGAAGCGGGAGTGATGCGTGTGAATGAAGTGGTATGCAAGGGATGTGGTTCTTGCGGGTCTGCATGTCCTTCCGGAGCAATATCAATGCGGCACTTCAAGGATGAGCAGATATATGCACAGATAGAGGTGATAGTGTGATATGAAAATCGGCGTTTATGTATGCCATTGCGGAACGAACATAGCAGCAACGGTAGATGTGGAAGAGGTAGCGAAGTTTGCCGAGACTCTGCCGGACGTTGCCGTATCACGCGCTTACATTTATATGTGCTCAGACCCGGGTCAGGAGCTGATAAAAAAGGACATTTTGGATGCGAAACTGGACCGAGTGGTTGTTGCTTCTTGCTCACCTCGCATGCACGAAATTACTTTCAGAAGGGCATGTGAAGAGGCTGGTTTGAATGCGTATTGCATGGAAATGGCAAATATACGGGAACAGTGCAGCTGGGTTCATTCTGACAAAGAGCAAGCGACAAAGAAAGCTAAGGGACTGGTTGCAAGTGCGGTTGCAAAAGCATCTTTATTACAGCCTTTAGAGCCGATGCGGGTAGGTGTAACACCATCTGTACTGGTAATGGGCGGCGGTATAGCCGGGATACAAAGTGCACTGGATATTGCAGATGCGGGTTTCCAGGTGTATTTGGTAGAAAAGGAGCCTTCTGTGGGTGGGCACATGGCACAACTTGATAAGACTTTTCCTACTTTAGATTGCTCGGCTTGTGTGCTCACACCGAAGATGGTGGATGTAGCACGTCATGAGAACATCAAGCTGATTACGTATGCCGAGGTTGAGAGCGTAGAGGGTTATGTAGGGAATTTCAGGGTGAAGGTAAAGAAGAAGCCTCGTTACGTGGACGAGGATAAATGCACGGGCTGCGGTATGTGCTATAATAACTGCCCTGTTAGGTATGTGCCTCAGGTGAAAGGTAGGGAAAAGGAAGAAAATGAAGCTGGAAAAAGTAGATAAAATTATAGATAGATATCCCGCTAAACAAGGGATTTTGATTCAGTTGCTCCTGGACATACAAAATGAGTTCAATTGGATTCCCGAGGAGGCTATCGTGCGAATAAGCGAGAGACTACAGGTTCCTGTGAGCCAGATATATCGAATAGCCAGTTTTTATAAGGTGATGAGTTTGGCTCCGATAGGGCGTCATTTGATTCAGGTTTGTTTAGGCACTGCCTGCCACGTGCGTGGTGGTCCGAAGATACGGGATAAGGTAGAAGAGTGCTTGAAAATCAAAACCGGTGGGACAACTTCAGATATGAAGTTTACATTGAGACGGGTTAATTGTCTTGGCTGTTGTGCATTGGGACCGGTGATTGTGGTTGATAACGATTACCACGGTAAAATAACCACGGCGGAGGTTAAAGAGGTTTTGGAAAGCTATGATTAAATCAAAGGAGGGAGGACGATGGCACGAATAAAATCGGATGCAGAGTTAGAGAAGCTGAGGCAGGAGATAATATCCAAAAGGGAGTCGAATAAGCCCTGTATTGCTATATGTTCCGGAACAGGCTGCCGTGCTTTAGGCTGCGACCGTGTAATAAGAGCCTTTAAAGAGGAGATTAAAAGGCAGGGTTTGGAAGACAAAGTAGAGATTAAGGAAACGGGCTGTCCAGGTTTTTGTGAGAAAGGCACTATCGTCGTTATTTATCCTGAAGGTATATATTATCTCCAGGTGCAGCCTGAGGATGTTCCCGAGATTGTTTCTGAAACCATAAAGCGGAAAAAGGTTATTGACCGTCTGCTTTATACAGACCTCGTCACTGGAGAAAAGGCGATTTATGAATCCCAAATCGCATTTTATAAGAATCAAAAGCGGCTTCTTATTGGGAATAATATTAAGATAGACCCCAAAAATATCGAAGATTACCTTGCTCTTGATGGTTACCGTGCACTGGCAAAGGCGCTATTTGAGATGACACCGGAGCAGGTAATTGAAGAGGTGAAGGAGTCCAATCTGAGAGGGCGGGGCGGGGCTGGATTCCCTGCGGGCAGGAAATGGGAGACCTGCCGTAACGCCTCCGGAGAGCCAAAATATGTCATTGTTAATTGTGATGAAGGAGACCCCGGAGCGTTTATGGATAGGGCGCTTATGGAAGGAAACCCTCACAGCATCCTTGAAGGATTGATTATCGGTGCTTATGCTGTCGGTTCTCATGAAGGCTTTATCTATGTGCGGCAGGAATACCCATTAGCAGTGGAGAATGTCGGTATTGCCATTGAACAAGCAAAGGAATATGGTTTCATCGGTGAAAACATCCTCGGTTCCTGGTTTGACTTCGAGGTTGAGGTGCATCGAGGTGCAGGGGCTTTCGTCTCTGGTGAGTCCAGCGCATTGATGACAGCGATAGAAGGCAGGGTTGGGGAGCCCAGACCAAAGTATGTTCATACAACCGAAAGTGGCATCTGGGAAAAGCCGAGCAATTTAAACAATGTAGAGACATGGGCTAATATTCCACTTATCATCAATAGCGGTGCTGAGTGGTTTAAATCTATTGGCACCGAAGGAAGCAAGGGGACCAAGATTCTGTCTCTGGTGGGCAGGGTGAACAATACAGGTCTGGTGGAAGTTCCTATGGGCATTACGCTGCGGGACATCATATTCAAAATAGGTGGTGGGATTCCAGAGGGTAAGAAGTTCAAGGCGGTCCAAACAGGTGGTCCTTCGGGGGGTATTATTCCGAAACAGTATCTCGATTCACCAGTAGATTTTGATGAGCTTACTAAATTGGGTTCAATAATGGGCTCTGGTGGGATGGTAGTAATGGATGAAGATACATGCATGGTAGATATAGCTCGCTTTTTTATTGATTTCCTTTGCGATGAATCGTGTGGTAAATGTGTTCCATGTAGAGAAGGCTTGGACCAAATGCGAGAAATATTGAACTACATCGTTGCCGGAAAGGGAGAGGAAGAGGATATCGAGCTGCTTGAGGAGATAGGAGAGACGATGAGTAATTTCTCGCTTTGTGCTCTGGGAACAACGGCTGCCAATCCCGTATTAACCACTATTCGGTACTTTGGAGATGAATACGAAGCACACATCAAAGAAAAGCGCTGTCCTGCTCTGGTATGCAAAGACTTGATTGCTTATTATATAGAACCAGAGAAGTGCATAGCTTGCATGCTTTGCCTCAATAATTGCCCTGTGAATGCGATAGAAGGAGAAAAAGGAAAAATACACGTGATAGAGCAATCTAAGTGCACTAAATGTGGAACATGCTATGATGTTTGCCCGTCTAAGGTCGGAGCGGTGAAGAAAATTTCTGGCGAACCCGTTCCTCCACCTCCTCCGAAGGAAGAGAGGAAGATAAAAAGAGGAAAGGGAGAGAAAGAAGGAGATTGAAGAGGAAATGGAAGAAGACGAAGAGGTAACGTTGGAGATTGATGGTAGGGATGTAAAGGCAAAGGAAGGAATGACCATTTTAGAAGCAGCAAGGAGAGAGGGCATTGATATTCCTACACTCTGTTATCACCCTGCACTTTCTCCCTTTGGTGCTTGTCGTCTGTGTTCCGTTAAAATAACAACCTCATACGGCAGAGAAAGAATTGTTACTGCCTGCACCTATCCCGTGGAAGAAGGGCTTAAAGTAGAAACAAGTGCTCCCGAAGTTATCGAAGGTCGTAAAAAGATTCTCGAATTGATGCTGGCTCGATGCCCAAATGTAGAGAAGATAAAAGATTTAGCGAGAGAATATGGAGTGGAAGCACCGAGACCGAGATTGAAGCTAAAGGACGAAAAATGTATCCTCTGCGGTTTGTGTGCACGAATTTGTGAGGAGAGGATGGGCGTGAGTGCAATTAATTTCGTTGGTCGTGGTGTAGACCGTAAAGTGGAGACGCCTTTTCAACGGACTTCGAATATAAACCTGGATGTATGCAATGCATGTGGAGCCTGTGCCTTTGTTTGTCCTACGGGTGCGATTGAACTTGAGGACATCACCGGGAAGAAGCCAATACCAATTCCTTCGGAGTTCGAGATGGGTTTAGCTTCAAGAGCACCTATCTACATCCCATTCCCACAGGCGATTCCTAATGTGCCGGTGATAGACAATAAAAGATGCGCTCATTTTCTTACCGGCGAATGCCGGATATGCGAAGAGTTCTGTGAGCCAGATGCTATTGATTTTGAACAGGAGGAAGAGATTATAGAGTTAAATGTAGGAGCAATCGTTGTGGCAACGGGCTATGACTTATTCGACCCCTCGCTGGAGCCTAATTATGGATATGAATATGATGAGGTAATAACAGGCTTGGAATTCGAGCGGCTTTGTAACGCTTCGGGTCCGACATTAGGGCAGATAGAGATAAATGGAAAAGAGCCAAAAGAAGTGGTTTTCATAAGCTGCGTGGGGTCGAGAGAGGGTAGCGTGGAAAGTGGAAGGGTGCAGGATGCAGGATACAGGATGCTCAAATCTCAAACCTCAAAAGGGAACGAATACTGCTCGCGTGTATGCTGCATGTACATAGCCAAGCAGGCGCATTTGGTGCGGGAGCATATACCGGATGCGAATGCGACCGTGTTCTATACGGACGTAAGAGCTTTTGGTAAAGGCTTTGAGGAATTCTACTGGCGAGTGAAAGAGGAGGGCGTGAATTACATAAGAAGGGAGCTAACAGACGATATAAACGTGGAGAAGGACGAGAATGGCAAATTGAGGGTGAAAACGGTAAGTGAAGGACGACCGATAGAGAAGGAAGCAGACCTCGTTGTGCTTGCAACCGGGATAATCCCGCAAAAAGATGCCCTTGATACCGCAAGGAAGTTGAAGATAATGCAAAGTGCCGATAAATTCTTCCTGGAGGCGCATCCCAAACTCCGTCCTGTGGATACGTTTACCGACGGTATTTTCATTGCGGGATGTTCTCAATCGCCGAAAGACATACCGGATACGGTGGCGCAGGCATCGGCAGCGGCTTCGCGGGTTTGCAGTATCTTATCTAAAGAGTATGTAGAGGTGGAGCCGATAACCGCAGAAGTGGACGAAACGCTCTGCACGGGTTGCGGCATTTGCGAATCGGTATGCCCTTACGGGGCAGTAGAAGTGGTAGATACGGAAGAAGGGAGAAGAGCACGAGTTACAGGCGTAAAATGCAAGGGTTGTGGCACCTGCGGGTCAAGCTGCATAAAAAAGGCGATTAAAATGCACCACTTCACCGATGAGCAATTGATAGCACAAGAAAGAGCGGTTTTGACGGCGGAGGAGGTGGTAGCCTGATGAAAGAACAAAAGCACCTTCGGTGTAAATTAATCAGTCGTGTTTCGTTCATTCTTCTTTTCATACTTCTGACTGCCCTGTTCGATGTGGCTATGGCACAAGGAGATAACATAACGCTGGAACTGGTTGGGCAGGTCGGTGGACCAACACAAGCCGTGGCTGTCCAGGGAAACTACGCCTATGTCGGCGTTGGGCTGCGGCTGGAGGTGCTGGACGTTTCTGACCCGACTACACCTACTGTGGTGGGAACAACGGAGCCGTTTCCCAATTTCGTGGAGGATGTAGCGGTAAGCGGCACGGTGGCGTATGTAGCCGCTGGCGGGGCTGGCATGTACATGCTGAACATCTCCGACCCAGCTAACCCATCTGTGACAGGGATCTATGACACACCGGGTTATGCCGAAGGGGTCGCTGTCGACGGACGGTACGCTTACGTCGCCGATGGTCCCTACGGCTTGCGCATTGTGGACATCTCGGACCCCATGCACCCCACAGAAATAACTTTTGCATATCCACTGAACTATGTCTTTGATATAGCGGTGGACGGGCAATACGTCTATTTGGCCGCGGCTGGAGCTGGATTGCTGGTGGTGAACATATCTAACCCGACACGTCCAATCGAGATTGGAACCTATGACACGCCGGGCTACGCCTACGGGGTAACCGTGGCAGAAAACGTGGTCTACATTGCCGATGGCTGGGAGGGCTTGCGTGTGGTGAATGTTTCGGATCCGGCACATCCGGTAGAGGTGGGCGCCTACGACACACCAGGATGGGCATTCGGTGTGGATGTTGTAGGTAGCATAGCCTACGTGGCGGATGCTTTCGGAGGTCTGCAGGTTCTGGACGTGACCAATCCAACACATCCAGCAGAATTAGGAGGCTTCGAAGTGTCAGGGGGGCATGCTGGGAGCGTAGTTATTGCAGACAGCACTGCGTTTGTTGCTGACCGCAATTGGGGCTTGTGGATCGTGGATGTCTCCAACCCGGTTGCTCCTATTCAACTCGGCTTCTACAGCCCGCTGGGATATGCCCGTGATGTGGTGGTGACTGGCAACTACGCTTATGTGGCAGCGGGCACCTACGGCCTGAAGGTTGTGGAAGTGTCCGATCCACCCCACCCAGTTCAGGTTGGCATCTATGACACCCAGGGCTATGCCATAAGTGTGGAGGTGGCTGGCAATTATGCCTATGTTGCAACGACGGGCTCCGGCGTAGAAGCTCTCCATGTGGTGGACATCTCTAATCCGGCGCAACCGATCAGGACTGGACTTTTCCAAGGTACCATGGGGCAACCTCGTGATATGGCCTTCGCTGAGGGAATCGTCTACATGGCTGACGAGTTTGGGCTGCGACTCATCAGCGTCGATGATCCGATACACCCAACCCAACTCGGATTCATTGAATTGGGTTGGGTGTATGGCGAGCCCCCCCCAACTCCGATGAGTGTTGCTATAGGTGTGGCTGTAAGCGGGAACCTCGCTTATGTGGCCGTGGACCACGCAGGCCTGAAGATCGTGGATGTCTCTGATCCCTCCGACCCGAAGTTGATCGGGGTCACGCCACACTTCGCGCAGGACTTCGCGCAGGAAGTGGCGGTAGCTGGTGGCTACGCTTATGTGACCAGTGGCAAAGGCTTGCGAGTGGTAAATGTGTCTGATCCAACCCATCCTGCGATCGTGGGTTCCTACGATACGCCGGGAGAGGCCACCGGGATAGTAGTGTTGGGGGACACTGCCTATGTGGCTGATGGTGGCGGGGGATTGCAGGTAGTAAATGTCTCCGATCCACCCAACCCAATTATAGCCGGGTCCTATAACACACCTGGCAACGCCCACAAGGTGGCGATAGTCGGCAATCATGCTTATGTGGCGGATGGGTATGGAGGAATGCTCATTCTGGAGATCACCTCAAACTCCGGTGTGGATAGCAACTTATTAAGTGTCCGGCTGGCAATCCCGGAGCAATCGAGCAGAAATATCAACCGATTTCCGGCCCAGTTTTCCTCGCCCCTTCGTGTTACACAAATTAAGTCAGTCAATCGAGTGATAACAGAGCAAGGTGATAGCTCAGTCGGCTACCAGCTTGGTAAATATCATAACGAAACCTATCCAGTTCATCCTCCTCATTCGGGCGGTCTTGCCTTCTATTCAAGTTCAAGTGGCAGAACTTTGACTGTTACCAGTGCTGCCGACAGCGGTCCCGGGACGCTGCGTTGGTGTTTGGAGAACGCTGTGAATGGCGACAACATCACCTTCGACCCGGCTGTCTTCCCTCCGACCAACCCCGTGATTATAGCTCTCGCAAGCGAGTTGCCTTGGCTTACTCAGGGGAACATCACCATTGATGCCGGCAATGCTGGTGTGATCCTCGACGGGAGCGGTACGCCAGAGAGTACCGGTGGCCTGACCATCACCTCGGACGGGAATGTGATCCGAGGTTTGCAGATCCTGGATTTCCCTTGGAGTGGCATCATCATCCAAGGAGGCCAGAACAACACAGTGGGCGGTGATCGAACAGTAGGCACCGGGCCGATGGGACAGGGCAATCTAATCAGCGGGAGCCAAGACGCCAATGTGGTTATTTCGGGAACTGGGAGTGACTACAATGTAATCACTGGCAATCTTATTGGTACAGACCCGACCGGTACCTTTGCCCTTCGCTCTACGCTCCTAGTAGAGGAGGAGCCGACTGGGGTTGGTGTTTATGCCCAAAGCGGCGCCCAACACAACGTCATCGGTCCTGGCAATGTGATCAACTGCAATAACTTTGGCGTGCAACTCTATGGTGAGGGCACTGAGGACAACATCATCATTGGTAATCTGATTGGGACTGACATCAGCGGGACAGTGGCAATTGGCAATTTTGGGAGCGGTATTGCCCTGTCCGACGGTGCTGAACAAAATAGGGTAGGCGGAAAAACGGCTGACGAGCGTAACATTATCAGTGGCAATGAGGGCAGCGGCATCGATGTTGGGGATAGTAGAGATAATGTGATTGTGGGTAACTTCATCGGTTTGGATGCTACCGGGATGCACGCAATGAGTAACCAAGGTGACGGTATCATGATTCGCGCTTCCGACAACAGGGTGGGGGGGAAGGACGCTGGAGAGAGGAATATCATAAGCGGAAATGGAAGATATGGGGTTGACATTGGGTTCACTGGCAATGAAATTATCGGCAATTACATCGGCACAGACGCCAGCGGAACGGCTGACCTGGGAAACATTGGGCACGGTGTAGGCATAGAGCTAGGTGCGTACAACAACCTCGTGGATCGCAACCTCATCAGTGGCAATGGCAGGGAAGGCGTCTTGATCCACGATTGGGGCAGCTCTTATAACACCGTCATCGGCAATCTTATCGGCACCGATGTCAGCGGCACGCTTCCTATACCAAACTGCGGTGGCGTAGGCATTGGCGGGGGGGCATCATTCAATAGAATAGGCGGGACGACCACAGAAGAGAGGAATATTATCAGCGGCAACTGCATTGGTTTAGGTATCGGTCGCGCCGGACCTGGCAACTTGGTCATGGGCAATTTCATTGGAACGGACATCAGCGGCACGAGTGCCCTTGGAAATGTGGGTGACGGCGTGTCTCTTGGTTGTAACCACAAGCATGTCTTCATTGAGCGAAACGTTATCAGCGGCAATGGAGGAGACGGGATCCACCTTCCGGGCTCAGGCATTGATTACAATTGGGTCGCCAGCAACTACATCGGGACAGACGCCAGCGGCACGGTGGCCGTGGGCAATAAAGGTGACGGCATCAGTATATATAACGGGGAACATAACATCATGCAGAACAATACAATAGCCTATAACAAAGAGGCTGGTGTCCGCGTGGGATCCTCTGCCTACAACACCCTCCACCGCAACTCCATCCACAGCCACGCTGGTACTGGCATCAGTATTTCGTCCTCAAGCAACAATACCCTCTACCACAACAACTTCATAAACAACACTATCCAGGCATACGATGATGGCTATACCAACTCATGGGACGGCGGACCAGTAGAAGGAGGGAACTACTGGAGTGATCATGTTTGTGAAGGAAATCCAAGCAATGGATCGCAGCCCTATAATATTTCCGGTGGTAGTAATGTAGATCTTTATCCATTCCAGGATCCAAATGGATGGAACAAACCACCAATCGCCAATTTCACGTATTCGCCTGAGAATCCAACCGATTTGGATAAGATTCAGTTCAATGACACTTCAACAGACCTTGATGGAACAATCGTGTCATGGTATTGGGGATTCGGAGACGAAAATACTTCAACCGAGCAAAATCCTGTATATCGCTATGCTGACGATGGAATTTATAACGTAACGCTGACCGTAACAGACGACGACAGTGCAACTGACACAACATCGAAAGAGATAACCGTTTCAAACGTGGCTCCAACTGCAAACTTTGTATTTTCGCCTGAATATCCAGTTGTTAATCAAACGGTAATCTTTGATGCCTCTAATTCAACTGACCAAGATGGGTACATCTTGAATTACAAGTGGGACTTTGGGGATGGGAATATTACGAGCACAACAGAGGAAACAATAACCCATTCTTATTCTTCAGTAAGAAACTACATGGTGAATTTAACAGTAATGGACGATGATGGAGCAACAAACTCAACAAACAAAACAATAAGAGTCTATCCACTAATTGGAACCTTTGACACCGGCAAGGGCACTTACCCGAGCATAATGGGAACGCACAATGGAACGATTATACCAAATCAAACAATTACCGTATCCAAACTTTACACCTATCCATGCTCAGGCACTGGAGGGCATTCAGAGCATATTAGAATTTACAACACGAGTGGCACATTATCAGAAGGGCACTGGAACGGTTACGCCTGCGACTATCACAACATAACTCTCACACCTTCAATAACACTGTTGAAAGACCATGAATACAACTACACAATCATAACAGGCTCTTATCCGCAGATTCATCATACAGACAGGCTGGAAATAGACGACGGAGTTATTACTTGCACAGAGTTCATAGATGCGAATGGGCATTCATATAACAATTGGATACCGGCGATTAAATTATTTTAAATTTCGTTCTATTATATGAAAGTAAGTGTCAGCAGCATAAAAGAAAATGTTTGAACCCAAGATAATCGGTTATATGTGCAACTGGTGCTGTTATGCGGGTGCGGACTTAGCAGGTGTCTCTCGCTTTCGGTATCCACCGAATATAAGGATAATAAGAGTGATGTGCAGTGGGCGAGTAGATCCCGATATTATCCTGGATAGTTTTCTATACGGTGCGGATGGCGTGTTTATAGGTGGCTGCCATCCGGGGGATTGCCATTACGTAGAAGGGAATTATTATGCAGAGAAGAAGATAGAGATGGCGAGGAGATTGTTAAAGGAGGCGGGAGTTGAGCCAGAACGGTTAAGATTAGAATGGGTAAGTGCAAGTGAGGGCGAGCGATTTGCAGCGACTATTAGTGAGTTTACGGAAGAGATAAAGGAAATGGGGCGGATCGAATTTGAAAAGGAGGAAATGGAAGCAGTGTGTATGGCGGCTGCGGATTACCGGTTGAGAATACTGGCAACAAAGGAAAGAGAACTGCTGGAAGAGGGGAACAAGTACGGAGAAGTTTTTACGCAGCATGAGATGGACAG
>CAZXYJ010000005.1:15484-19177 GCA_964644925.1 uncultured Halobacteria archaeon
ATTTTAGCGCCTCTTATAGAGCAGATAAAAGAGAATGAGAAAATTCAAGTATTCACAAATTCGGTAATTGAACGAGTGGAGGTGGAGAATCAAGGGTTCACGGTAACTGTACGAAGGAACCCAATCAGAATTGATGCGACAAAATGTGATTCGTGTGGCGAATGCTGGAAAATATGCCCGGTTAGCGTTCCGGATAGGTACAACGAATGGCTGAGTAACAGGAATGCAATATACACACCGGAGGATGCACTTTCGTATTCGTATGCGATAGAGCGAGAAACGCCGTTCTGTCAAGCTACTTGCCCCGTCAGCCTGGATGTCCGGGGTTACGTGGGATTAATAGCAGACGGTAAATTCAAGGAAGCTTACGACTTAATAAGAGAAAAGGTCCCTTTCCCGGGCGTTTTAGGGCGCGTTTGCACGCATCCGTGCGAGGACAGGTGCAAGCGGGGTTTAGTAGATGAGCCCATTTCAATCGCGAAACTGAAGAGGTTTGTTGCAGACCACGTTTATGATATTTATGGAGATTTCGAGCTAAAGCCTGAGCACGTTCCTGCGACGACCGGTAAACGGGTAGCGGTAATCGGAGCCGGACCTGCGGGTCTGAGTACCGCATACGATTTGAAATTTTTTGGATTTGGATACGACGTTACGGTGTTTGAGAAACTCCCTGTGGCGGGAGGAATGATGGCTGCGGGCATTCCGAAATACCGATTACCAAGAACGATTCTGGAGCGAGAGATAGATTTTGTTAGGGCTCTGGGCGTGGAAATAAAAACCGGTGTGGACGTTGACCGGGACATGTTCGAAAAACTACGCAAAACTTACGATGCCGTGTTCATCTCTGTTGGCGCGCATGTGAGCAGTAAATTGGGGATTCCGGGAGAAGATTTGGGGGGTGTTATACCCGGTATTGATTTCCTTCGCGGTATTAATCTCGGGAACGGAGTGAAAATAGGTAAGAAGGTTGTGGTTGTAGGAGGCGGAAACGTTGCGATAGATGCAGCAAGAAGTGCATTACGCTTAGGCTCGGAAGTGTGTATCGTTTATCGGCGCTCGAGAGCGGAGATGCCCACGTCGAAGGAGGAATTGGAATCACAGGAGGAAGAAAGCATAAAAATTATATTCTTAGCGAACCCAACGAGGATTATGGGGTCGAACAGAGTAGAAGGGATAGAATGTATTCGCATGGAGTTGGGACCGCCGGACGAGACGGGCAGGAGGAGACCCGTTCCCGTAGCGGGCTCTGAATTTGTGATTGACGTGGACACGGTGATACCTGCGATAGGTCAGGCATCGGATTTGAAGTTTCTTGAGGGCAGTGGGGTAGATACACCAAAAGGGAGATGGATCAGCACTTTAAAGGACGGCAGAACAACCGTGGCGGGGATATTCGCAGGTGGTGATGCCGTAACAGGGGCAGCAACGGTAATAGAAGCGATAGCCGCGGGTAAACGAGCTGCATTGAGTATAAACGAATATTTAGGTGGCGAGAAAAGAGCAGATTTTAAAGTTGAATCAGAAATAGATTTTCTGGAGGAATACGAAGCTCAAGAAAAACGCAACCTATCACGGAATTATTTCGCGCTCAAAGATATAGAGTGCCAGGAAAGGGTGAAGATGCCTAAACGTCTGGTAAAAGAGCGTATAAGGAATTTTAGCGAGGAGGAACTGGGCTACGATGAGGCAATGGCGGTCGAAGAGGCGAATAGATGTTTGAGCTGCCGAAAATGTATTGGCTGCGGAATATGCGCGGAGGTATGCCCGCAGGATGCAATAGAATACAGCCAGACAGAAGAAAGAACGGAGCTGAAGGTGGAAAAGATAATATTTGCGGCTGAGATGGAGGAGAAGAACCCAAGAGAAGAATATTTCATGTATCAAAACGTGGTTACGCAGATGGAGTTTGAACGTATACTGAGCGAATCGGGACCTTATGGAGGAATCATAATGAGACCGTATGACGGTGATGTCCCGAAGAAAATAGCGTTTGTACAGGTTTTAGATGCGGATGAAGCTGAAAGGTCACCTTCACCATCATCTATTGCATTTAAATTGTTGTTACAAGAAGCAAAGAGCGCAAAGGAACAGGGAGTGGATTCTTGTATCTTTGCACGTGAAATCCACGAAGATACCGGAGACATCAAATCCTTGAAAATACACAACATTAAGGTCACAGAAATGGAAGAGACAAAGAATTTGAGGTTGAAATACGTGGTTGAAGGAGAAAAAGAAGAAGAAGAGGAGTTTGAGATGGTGGTGCTATCTGTGGGATTCTGTTTGCCTGGGCACGTTAAAAAGATGGGCAAGCTTATAGGTGTAGAGGCAGAGGAAATCAAATGTAGGATGCCCACGGCTGATATAGAAATATTGGAGACGGAGAAGGACGGGGTGTTTATAGCTGTTTGAGGGTTGTTGGGACACAAAAGTTCAAAGACGATAGAAATATATACTCATGTAAGTAATAGAGATTTGAATAAGATAAAAAGTCCGTTGGATATGTGGGGAAGGGAGACATGAGCGAGTACATCCAAAAGGGGTATATACGCATCGTTGATATAATTCCAATTTGGGATGGTATACGCATTGCGGATATACCGACGTTATCTGAAATTCACCTGGAGACCTTTTTGAAATACCTCACCCCATATTTTTGGACATTAAGGTTATTAAGAAGGAATACATTTAAAGCCAAAATGTATATTGAAGCTAATAGGAAGTGGTTGATATGAAAATTAAAAGAATTCACATCCAAAATTATCGAAATCTGTCTAATTTTAAAATGGAAAAGATTCCAGATCTTATAGTTTTAACTGGTATAAACGGATGCGGAAAGAGTTCAGTATTAGAGGCAATAGGTAATTTTAAAAGTATTATTGCCCCATATATTGAATATATACCAAGGACAGATGAAATGACTCAACAAGAAAAGAAACAAAGGGGTCAATTAATCGTCCAGTTTAAACAAAACTTAGGAAATAAGATGCGTAATATTGTCAAGAAAGGAGAAGATATGGCTACTATTGAAATAGAATTTGAGTTTTTCGAAAATGAAAAAGAAAAACTCAATTTACTTATTCCAGACTTGATAGTAAAATTAAATGGAAAATCAAGACTAAAAGGAAAGGTAGTAATTAAGAAAAATGGAGATGTCAATATTGAAATGGTGGATCCTCATTTAAAAGAGATTCTTGTAATATTAAATCCAGAAGAAGAAATGGGACATATGGAATATTTTCCACCTCATAGAATGATGAGTCCACAGATTGTTCAAAATGTTCAAATAAATAAAAATAATCAACAAAGAAAATGGGAAAAAATATTTCAACCAGAAACAAAATTTTCTCAAATAAAAATGACGATAGCGGAAATGGCAATTCTTGATTCTGGATTTAATAAATCAGTATATATATCCGGATTAAAAAATATTTTTCAAGATTTTTTTATAGATAAAGAGTTTAAAGGTGTAATATATAATAATAAGACAGGAATTTGGGATTTTCCAGTTAAAACTATAAATGATATTGTTGATATTGATGATCTTAGTGACGGTGAAAAAGAAATAATAATGACCTATGCGAATATCCATAAAAACAAATTTAATAATTCAATAATCCTTATTGATGAACCAGAATTACACTTAAATGCCTCATTAGAAAGAAAAATAATTGACCATCTGAAAAGAATTGTTGA
>CAZXYJ010000006.1:0-18220 GCA_964644925.1 uncultured Halobacteria archaeon
AAAGGTCTTCCCTTACAGGTTGGACGGCAACGTAAGCCATATAAGAAGCGACCACGCTCACTGCTACGGCAACACAAAGGAGAATGTCGCGTTTCATTTCTTTATCTCCTCCTCTTTGCATTTGTTTTCTATTTCGTCTTTTCTCTTTCTCATACTTTTGCCTCCACCATTCGACGGGCAGCAGGCATACTTTCCAAAGAGAAACTCAAATCCTTCAGTTCCACAACCTTTGATGCGTCCAGTATCTCTATCTCAAGCACGCTGCCATCCTCTGCGTAATGGGCAATCAATCCTTCTGTGATATCTACTGAATCAACGAGTTTTCCCTCCCTCAACTTTACCAATAGGACGTCTGCATCAGGCGAATATTTTATCTGCATACATACCACCTCCTTTATAGTATCGCTCGGCATAGGGGAAATAGACGGTTATAACAACCGCATTTTCATCTTCATCATATTCATAAACAGTTCTGATTAAATGTTCCTCCTCTTTTTTATGGGCTATATATCTACCACGATGTCCAATAACAATTCCCCCTTTCTGTTTCATTAATCCTTGTTATGTTAATCATTACATAATAATGAATATACACTAAAGCTTATATACAAGAACAAATGTCTAACGACAGCATAGCAGTGGAAATCACCGAAGTGTCGAAGCGATACGGCTACTTGCAGGCGTTAAAATCCGTGTCATTGGAAATAGGAACATCCGAATTTTTGGTTTTTTCGGGTCATAACGGAGCGGGGAAGACGACATTGCTGAAAATAATCGCCACGCATATCTCGCCATCTTCGGGAACGGTGAAAATATTCGGTGCGGATGCATTCAAAAACGGGGGTGAAACAAGGAGAAGAATTGGATTAGTAACGCATGAAAGCTTTCTTTATGATGAACTGACTGTCAGGGAGAACCTGCTATTCTATGCGAAACAGTTCGGTGCAGGAGAAGAGGACTTCCTCGCCACGGTGGAATTTTTGGGTTTGAAGCGGTGGTATAACGTCTATGTGAAGCAGCTCTCGCATGGATTAAGAAAAAGGGCGGACATCGTGAGGGCGTTAATCCACAATCCTGATTTAATTCTGCTTGATGAACCTTTCTCTGGGCTGGACACGAAAACCTGTGACGTGCTTGTAGATTACTTCAAAAGTCACGAAGGCAAAGGCAAGACGCTATTAATATCGTCTCATTCCCTGGAGTGGTCGAAGAAGATTTGCGATAAAGGGATTTTGCTCGATAAAGGTAAAATAGTTGGAGAAATGACATTCTAGAGATATAGAGGGTGTTTCAACAAGAAAATAAATTATTGACACAGATGATAAGAATCAACACGGTTAAACTAAAATAAATCTGCGTAAATCGGTGTAAATCCGTGTCTCAAATAGAAGGAGGTTATACTTTATATACGATGAAAAATATCTGGCGTGGAGAATTCCAAAGAGCCGCATTGGGAATAGCGGAGAAAGACCTGAGGACAGAATTCCGGCGGTCTTATGAAATTCTATCTATCCTTTCTTTTTCGGTGGGCGCCATACTGATTTGCAGCTTTGCGTGGAGCGGTAGCGGCGGCGGTGGTGCGACAGACCCCGAAGTGGCAGGTGCGGCACTATGGGTTATCCTTTTCTTTTCAAGTATCCTTGTATTTACCACTTCATTCACGCGTGAAGCAGACCGGGGAACGCTTGGCGGTCTGAAAACCCTGCCTTGCTCATCGCTGGCAATCCTGTCCGGGAAAATCATCTATGGAACGGCACTGCTATTTTTCGTTGAATGCGTGTTAATTCCATTTTCCATCATCTTTTTAAATCTCGAGCTGGGCACACGATTTCCCGCTCTATTGCTTGTATGCTTCTTAGGTGCGATTGGACTTTCGTTCGCAGGTTCTTTTATTTCCGGGCTCGTAATGTTCTCGGAAGGCAAGACTCTGCTTCTTTCTTTTCTCCTTATTCCTATTTGTATGCCGGTGCTTATACCATCGGTGTCGGCAACAAAGAAAATCGTCAGTGGTTCGGGTATAGCCGACGTAATACCGGAATTGAGACTGTTAATCGCTTTTCTCCTCCTGATAACTGCAATAATGGTTCTTACTTTTGAGTTCGTGCTTGAAGAATAATTCTTCTCTCTGATGTTTCCCTCACCGTGGGTTAATTCTTTTTGCGGAATGAAATTTTTTTAGCGGCGAAACCTTTTAAGCTATTCGAAGTTAAAGTTAAGCATGGTAAAAACGATAACGATACGGGATGACGTCTATGAAAAACTTCGCATGCTGAAAGGGGATGAGTCGCTCAGTGATTTGATTGAAAGAATGATTGGTGGAGGGAAAGGAAAAGGAATTGACGTGCTTAAAAAGATCAGGGAAACCATTGATCTAAGCAGCGAAGAAAAGGAGGCAGTTCTTAAGGAAATATACAAGAAAAGAGGTGAAAAAAGAGATTTCGATGATTGTCTTAGATACTGATGTCTTGATAGAGATCTTCGATAGGAAGTCAGCAGTGGGGGAGGAAATCCTGGGAAAAATAGAAGGGTATGAGGTTGCAACTACTTCAATTAACCTGCATGAGATAGTTTATGGATTTTATAAGGTGAAAAAGGAGATTATAAAAGAGCTTATGGAATTCAACATTTTAGAGTACACAAGGAGTGATGCGCTCCTGTCTGCGAAGCTTGAATCGGCACTCGAAAAGATTGGAAAACCCATCGGCAGGTTCGATACAATGATTGCTGCAATTTGCATAAATCGTGATGCTATGCTCTCAACGTTGAACAGGACGCACTTTGAAAGATTTGTCGGGTTTGGGCTGAGATTGTTCGACTGAATTATTTGAATAGTTTCCTATGCGGGTTACTTTATTGGGATTGTGCCAATAATCTCTGCAATTTCGTCTTGCGTGAAGTCGTGTGGTATGATATAAAACGACCACTCGCGGTCTGCCCAGAAGTATTGGTAAGTAACGCCATCTGACGAAGTTTGATATACCTGCTTCTCAGCGATTGTAAGCTCCTTTAGATCGGATGCCCAACTCCCACCCCATTTTTGCATACCTACCTCCATCTTCTCGGTCTCGTCGTTTGCAATCGCCTCGTTTGGATACTGAGTCGTCCACAAGGTCAAGAATTTACCTTCTTCCATATTCATATAATGCACGATTGCTACGTCTTCAATATGCTCAATACTGCCGGTGTGTGACTGCTTTACCTTCTGCAGTGCATCATCACCGCAGGATACTACTACCTTCTTCATGCCAAGGAGTTCGTCGGGAGCGATTGCAGAAGCATTCACATTCACATTTACGTTCTGGGTCACTCCAGGTGACGGTGTAGCAGCTTGTTGTCCAGTCAGGAACTCAATGTAGCCGAAATACGACATTGCTGCTGTCGCTACCAGCAGGATAACAATAGCGATCAGGAGGATTTTTTTGTGTGTGTGGTTGTTCATGTAAGTTTGTTACTTAGACGTTAGATTTATTTAAACAAAAGAAAATTGTATCCTCTTCAAGACTTGCAGTAGAATTTCAAGACTTAAAATAGATGGTCATTTTAGTTTATTATACCTGATAGTACAAATAGCAGATAAATATGGCAGATGTAAAAGCAAACATAGGTAAAATGGAAGAGATCAACGATTTGCCCCGGAACGTGAAACCATTAAGACGGAATGAATACGCGATAATCTATGAGGACGTAGCCACAGCAATATTTTCAAAAGCTTCGCAGATGCTTACAAAACGCACAATCCCGTTCTCAGTTGATGAGATAAAGGAAGAAAGTGACGCTGAAGATGACTCGTGGAGATACACAGTGATTAAGATAAAGGTTGAAGTCAAGGAAGATTTCAATCGGATTTCTGATGAGATTATTAGCAGCACTTATGCGGATATTGACCCAAATGATGCAACAAAGGTGTTATTGGTACTTGAAAATGCTAACAAGTTACATCTACTTTCGACTCCCCGAATGCTTTCCTTATTCCCGCCTTGCTTACTTTGAGATGATAAAAGGGCACAACGGATCTTCAGCCCATATATCGCCCTCTTCCGCGTATGCCCTTATTCGACATCCTCCACCGCATAAATCCTTCTGTGAGCAGGAACTGCACTTCCCCTTCAAGAACTTCGTCTTTTCGCGGAACGCAGCGAGGACAGGATTTTCTGCATCATTCCACAGTTCGCTGAACTTTCTATTGCGAATGTTCCCGATTTTAAATTCTTCTAACTGTGCGAATTGACATGGATACACGTTCCCCGCGGGGTCAACGTTCGCAACGCGGTCGCCAGCACTACAAGAATCGCCCGTATATTGAAGCAATTTAAGTGCGTTTTCGTATTCGGGGCTGTTGTCCTCCTTTAATTTATTCAACAGGTAAATGCCGTCTTGAGGTGCATCTACCGTAAGAATCTCCATTTCCTCGGGGTCCAAATCTCGTGCCCGCTGGTACAGCAGGTCAAAGATATGTGCAACTTCTTCGGGCTTTAATTGCTTCTCGTAAATCTCTTTTCCCCTTCCGCTTGGAACGAGCCAGTAAACACAGAACCGCGGAACTTTTAAAACCCGGGCAAAGTCCAGCAGGTCTTCTATTTCTTGATAGTTATCTCTCGTAATGGTGATCCTGATACCCGCTTTAAGTCCGACTTCCGCGCAGTTCTTCAACGCTTGCACTGCTTTTCTGAAGCACCCTCGTTGGTTCCTGATGGCATCGTGCGTTTCCGCCTTAGCGCCATCCAGCGACACACCGGCATACTCGATTCCGTGTGCCTTTATTCTTGCTGCAACCTCCTTTGTTATCAGCGTGCCATTGGTGCTCAGAGCGGTTTTCAGCCCCTTCGCAGTTGTGTAAGCCGCGAGTTCCCAGAAATCTTTTCGTACCAACGGCTCGCCACCCGTGAACAAAAGCAAAGGCACTCGCATCTCGGCGAGGTCGTCAATGAACACCTTTGCCTCCTCTAATGATAATTCCTGTTCTATATTCAGTTCTGGTCGAGCATTAATGTAGCAGTGCGTACAGGCTAAGTTGCATTTGTTCGTAATGTTCCAGAAAACTACGGGTCTGCGCGTTTCTGCAAATGCGAGTAATCTGCTTGGAACCTGATGCGGCGATTTTTTCCGGTGTTTTAGTGCTTCGCTAACCGTTCCCTTTCCATGAACAAGCTGTGTTATGCGAATCATGTTGCTCCCACTTTTTGGTTGTTTGCTATGTTCTTGTTGTATATAAAGTATAACTTCCTTCTATTTAAGTGTCAATAATTTATTTTTTGCTATCTCAAAGCGGCAAAGAAAACAGCAGGTTATTTATTGCAGCAATAAAAAGTAGTATCTATGCGATTGGGTATCTTTCTTTGCACCTGCAACGGTACAATAGATATAGATTTTAAAAACGTCAAAAGGAGTCTGAAGAAGAATAAAGCAGTCGAAATCGTTGAACTCCATGACCAGTTATGTCAAGGCGGGTTGGATTATATCATAGACGACCTCAGGAGGTTGGAGCTTGACGGCATATTAATAGCGGGCTGTAGTGAAAAAAAACGACTGTTTGAGCGGGTAACCGCTGGATTTGGCCGTGACATCTTCTTCTTAAACCTCCGCGAACACTGTGGTTGGGTGCATGGCAGGAAAGAAGCGACAGAAAAGGCGAAGGCTATGATAAAGGCCGCTATCAGCTACATTACAATAAAAACCTCGCTTCCAGAACCTAAAAAAACCGCGGTGGATGTTGGATACGATGTGTTGGTAGTCGGTGAGGAGGGCAGAGGAGCCGTAAAAGTTGCAAAAAGTCTTTCCCATCTGGCTAACGTCCATCTATTGACAAACAATGTTCAAGAATGGTGTGATGAACTGGAGATACATATTGGCGAAGTTAAAGGCATAAGCGGTGATATCGGCGGATTTGAGGTGGAAATAGAGAAAAATATAGACGTAGAGAAGTGCATATCCTGCGGTCTTTGTGCTGATGTGTGTCCGAAAAATGCGATACGATATGATGCGGTGTACACAATTGAAGCGGGATGCGATGAATGTGGCGATTGTATTGATGCATGTCCAACGGGCGCCATTGAGTTTCACAATCGAGAAGTCATCCATACGGGTCAAATTCTGGCGATTGCGGAGGGCTGCGGCTGGAACGGGTCAACCCGATTTGGGATTTACACTGCCGCGGATTACGAAGAAGCAATGAGGAAAGCAGTTGACGTAATTACGAATTTAGGAGAAATAGAGCATACGAAATTTCTGGATTTGGATTTGGAAAGATGCGCAAGCGGTAAGAGCGAATTAATAGGGTGTGAGTCCTGCTTACCCTGTCCCTACGAGGCGATAACGAGGGAAGGTGCGAAGATGGCATTCAACGAGGTCAGATGTCAAGGATGCGGGCTTTGTTGTGCCTTATGCCCTCTGTCAGTCCCGCAATTAGAGGAATACCCCCACCATTTAATATATGCTCAAATAGAAAATCTGTTGTCTGCGGATTTAACGCAAAAGATTCTCTTATTTGCCTCTTCAGAACGCATTGAAGATTTAAACGTGATTGGCAGGAAGAAACTAAAATATCCTGCGGTGCTACCCCTCTTCGTGCCTTCTATTGACCTGGTATCCGAGACGCACATACTTAGTGCATTTGAACTCGGTGCGGATGGTGTCGTCCTGTGGGGATGCGAAAACGGTAATAGCCATCTCGAGCAGATTGAACCTACGGTAAAGTTTGCAAATATGGCTTTATCTGCATTCGATTTAGGTGCGGAAAGAGTGCTACTGGTAAGTGATACACCGGGCGATGCAGTGAATAAGATGGCAAATTTTGCCAACGACTTAAACCCTTCTCCTATTATAAACAAGAAGCGGGAAACGATTGATTTTGGCAAACCCAAGAGGGATGTGCTGTTGGAATTAATGCGAAGTTTTTCCGTGAAAACCAATGTGCATCCAACGTTAATAGAAAAAAACACGCAATTTCCATTCGCTGATGTCTCCATTGATTCTAACTCCGCATGCACGATGTGCAATGCCTGCGTGAACCTATGCTCGACAAACGCCTTGAGTAAGGAAGAGAACACGATTAATTTTGTCTATGGGTGCTGTATTGCCTGTGGCTTGTGTGAGCGAGCATGCCCGGAAGAAGCGATAATCATAGAGAAAGTGCTTGATTTCTCGCGATTGGTAGAAAAAGAAGGAAAAAAGCTCGTTGAATCCGAGTTCATTGCATGTGCGGGATGCGGAAAATCATTTATGAGCAAATCGGCATTTGAGCGAATATCAAAGCTATTAAAGGAAAATGAAGGCAAAGTAGTAGGCGAAGGAGAACTCAGTACAGAAGAAAAAATAGAATTGCTCAGATATTGCGAGGACTGCAGAGCTTCAAAAGCGGTTGAGTGGACGTATAGAAAGATGAGTGCAGAGGGAGGTTAGTTGGAAAACGAGAAAACAGAAAATAAATTATAGACACAGATTAACACAGATGATAAGAATCAACAAACACGGTTAAGCTAAAATAAATCCGCGTAAATCTGTGTAATCTGTGGTTGGTTATAAAAGGAGCTGAAGGAATATGACGGCAGGAAAAACAGAAGAAATTTTGGAAATGCGAAAGAATTTTTATGCGTTTTTGTATCGAATGTATTTAGAGGAGCCACCGAGAGCGTTTGCGGATGATCTGGCGAACGGAAAAATCTCTTTCTCTGATTCGATAGCGTTAGACGAAGAGCTATCCGAAGGGTTTCGTGTGTTAAACGAATTTATGGAGAAACGCAAAGGCAAACGCAAAACGGTGGATGAATTGTATGAAGATCTGGTGGATGAATACACCCTTTTATTCATTGGGCCTCATAGACTCCCGGTGCAGCCATACGAGTCCTGGTGGATAGATGGAAAGCTAATGGGGCAATCGCTATTGGAAGTGAAGAAAGCGTGTAGGGAAGCGGGTGTCGCTAAATCGAAGGATTATGCAGAGCCGGAAGACCATATCGCATTTGAACTCAAGTTTATGCATCATCTATGCGAACTGGGATTCAGTGCGGGAAATGAAGAAAAGCGGAGGGAGTGTTTAAACCTGCAGAAGAAATTTCTAAATGACCATTTATTGAAATGGGTGCCGGATTTCTGCGATGCGCTATATGAATACAAACAGTCGGATTTCTACAAGGGCGTTGCGAAACTCACAAAAGGTTTTCTTTTGCTGGAGGATGCGGTAATCGAGGAATTGCGGGAATAGAGGTAAAAGTGCCTGCACTTTGCCTATGTTAGTTTATTCCATGTTTGCTTAAAAACCTATGCTGAAATTTCTATATTCGTTAAAAACCATTAAGTTTTATATAATATGAAAATGCAAATTATCAAAAGGTGATGGATATGTCAGGCAAAGGAGATATAAAAAACCTGCTAAAGATATCGGGATATTCAAACATAGCGATAGAATACTTTCTCGAGAAAGTGAACGTAGGGAAAATAGATAACCCCGACGCCTATTTTGTACATACCGGTCCGTGCGGGGACACGATGGAGATTTTTCTGACTATCGAGCCGAAGTCACGAGTGATAAAGGAAGCAAAATTTCAGGCGATAGGGTGCGCAGGGGCTTTTAGCTCCGGGTCTGCTCTCACCGAGATGATAAAGGGGAAAACGATAGAGCAAGCGGAAAAGATAGAAGAGGAAGACGTAATAGACTGGCTTGGTGGTATTCCAGGGCAGAAGATTCACTGCACGTGTTTAGCAAAAAGGACGCTAAAATTCGCACTTAATGGATATAAGGGGGGACGAGAAAATAATTTATAGACACCGATTAACACAGATGATAAGAATCAACAAACACGGTTAAACTAAAATAAATCTGCGTAAATCAGTGTAAATCTGTGTCTTAAATAGAGTTATACTTTACATACAATAAAAAGATGGATGATTTAGATAAGAAGATACTGAGAGAACTGCAGCGAGATTCTCGCAGTTCGTTCACGAAGATTGCGCAGAACATAGGCGTAAGCACTGCTACGGTAAGTGAGAGAGTAAAAAGGCTAATGGAAAAAGGAATTATCTGCGGTTATACTGCGGTTCTCAATACCTCTGAACTCGGCATGGTAACGTTAATTACAAAGATAAAAGTCAAGCCGGGATATAGTGTTGATGCGATCGGGAAGGAGATAGCAAAACTGGATGAGTGTTGCTGCATTCACCATGTAACCGGGGATTTCGACCTGCTCGTTATCTCTAAGTGCGTGGGGCATGGTAAATGTGGAGCAGTGATAGAGAAAAAGAAGAACATAGAGGGTGTGCAGAGCGTGGATGCGGAACTCGTGCTAAATACGCTGAAGGAAGAGCTTAAGGTCAAGCTGTAGCTTTCAGATTTTGCCCCGCGATTTTGAGCAATTAATGTGGGATTTTTTCGGGGGGGGGTAAAACCTAAAATGTTTGGGGAAAAGGTGGAAAACCTTACAATAATTTAGGGAATCCCGTGAAGGTTCATTTTTAAAAAGGATTACGGCTAAAACTTCATGTTCGTTCACATTTGTAAAAAAACCGCAAGTTTTAGCAAGTTTTATATACTATGAATATACAATCTATCAGCAGGAGGTAAAAAATAAATACCTTCAGGGGGAAAAAAAGAGGTGAAATATATGGCGACAAGAACGAATTCTATAAGTAATTATAGTGATTTCAGAATGTCGCGGCGGACGTTCACTAAACTGACGGCTTTAGGAACGGCTGCTGCTATCAGTGGGATCGGTGAAGTCGGCGCGTATCCTACGAAGTTTGTGGATAAACTGATAGAACCAGTGAGTGCGGCTCCGGGACCAGCTGGGAATCTCGTGAAATCTATATGCGCGCATTGTTCAGTCGGCTGTGGATTCTACGGGAAGGTCGAGGACGGCGTGTTTACAGGCATGGAGCCCTGGGAAACTCATCCGATAAATGCAGGCGGGATGTGTTCCAAGGGCGCTTCCACGAGGGAAATGGTGGTCTCAGAGAGAAGATTGAAATACCCAATGAAGAAGGTTGGCGGTAAGTGGGTGAGAATATCGTGGGATGCTGCGTTGGATGAGATTGCATCGAAGATGGCGGAAGTAAGAAGCAAATACGGACCAGACTCGGTGATGTTCTTGGGCTCTGCAAAGATGAATAACGAAGAGTGCTATATATACAGAAAGTTAGCTGCTTTCTGGGGCACGAACAACGTTGACCATCAGGCACGAATATGCCATTCCACTACGGTCCAAGGACTGGCGAACACGTGGGGCTTCGGCGCTCAAACGAACAACGTTAATGACATGAGGAACTGTAAGTGCCTGTTCTTCCTTGGCTCGAATGCTGCGGAGGCACATCCAGTGGCGATGCAGCACTTCCTCGAAGCTAAGGACGGGGGTGCAAAAATAATCGTCATAGATCCGAGACGTTCGAAAACAGCATCGAAAGCGGATATATTCGCGACAATGCGTCCGGGAACAGATATACCAATAATGCTTGGGCTCATTAACGTCATTATAGAAAACGGCTGGCAGGATGAGGAGTTCATAAAGAACAGGACAATTGGATTTGAGGACTTAAAAGAAGTTGCAAAGGACTACACGCCTGAAGTGGTGGAAGACATCTCCTGGGTGCCTGCTGATACAATCAGGAACATAGCAAGAACGCTATACGAGAATAAACCATCTGCAATATTCTGGGCAATGGGGCAGACGCAGCATAGTGTGGGGTCGAACAACATCCACATGTCTGCGATTCTACAGTTAGTGCTTGGGCATGCTGCACGGTCAGGTGGTGGGTGCCAGGCATTAAGAGGACATGACAACGTTCAAGGCTCTACGGACATGTGCCTACTTGCACATACGCTTCCAAGTTACTATGGACTTTCCGAGAAAGCATGGAAGCACTGGAGCGAGGTATGGGGTATTTCATACGAGGAGATGCTCAGCAGGTTCGAATCGAAGGAGTTCATGGGCAAGAAAGGATTTACAGTTGCGAGATGGTATGAGGGCGTTATTATGCCAGAATCACAAATAGACCAGCCACATAACTTAAAAGTCTGCCTTGTGTGGGGAGAAGCGTTAAATTCAGTCACCGAAATGAAGAGACAGAAGGAAGCGTTGGAGAAGCTTGACCTCATGGTCATCGTTAACCCGCGTGCAAGTCCTGCTTCTGCAATGCCTGAGAGGTCAGATGGTATAATACTGCTCCCTGCATGCACATCATTCGAGAAAGCGGGCTCTGTAACAACCACCGGCAGACAAGTTCAGTGGAGGCATAGGATTATAGACCCGCTTTGGGAAAGTAAGTCAGACTTCGTGATATATCAGGAACTTGCAGCGAAGTTAGAGGAGAAGACGGGATTACCATTCAAGAAATACTTCACTTACGCACGTTCAGAGGATGTTTGGCCTGAGTTAAAAGCGGGGATGTTAGTCATCGGAATGCGAGAAGACCCAGAGCGGTTGAAGCGGCAGCAGGAATATGACACTTCATTCGATAGAGATACACTGTGGTCAGAAGCTCTCAAGGAATACTGGGGACTACCATGGCCTTGCTGGAACGATACGCATTGTGGAACGCCGTTATTGTATGACGATTCGAAACCTGTAAGCAGAGGGGGACATGACTTTAGAGCGAAATGGGGTAATACCGTTCCAGAGAACAAGTTTGGTAAACACGTTGGCGAGTCAATGCTGAGAGAGGACTATCCAGTTCCTCAGTATGGCTACGGTTATGACCCTGCGGAGATAGAGCGTGCACTTGCAGATGGCGAACCACCAACCGGAAGAGGAAAAGCGAGGATATGGATTTGGACCTTTGCAGACCCGATTCCAATACACAGAGAGCCAATCGAGAGTCCAAGACCAGACCTAATTGACAAGTATCCGACGTACGACGATGTAGCATTCCAATACAGAGTACCAGCTCCATATAAATCAAATCAGCAGGCGAGAAGGAACATTGTCGATAAGTATCCGATCGTTCTTACCACGGGCAGACAGGTAGAGCACATGGGAGGCGGTGCTCAAACAAGAGGATGCGCTTATCTTGCGGAGCTTCAGCCAGAGATGTACGTGGAGATGAACCCAAAACTTGCTAGCGAAATCGGTGTTAATGTGCATAAAACAGGAATAACGGATGACTACGTATGGGTAGAGACGCTCAGGGGGAGATGCAAGGTAAAAGCTTATGTGACGGAAGCAGTACCATACGACGAGACGCGGAAGACGGTATTTATGCCTTACCACTGGGCAGGCATATTTGAAGGCGTGTCTTATGCGGACAGATATCCACCAGGATGCGGTGAAATCGCAATCGGTGATTCAGTCAACATCATTTGCGTTGACGGGTACGACATTCATATGCAGATGCAAGAGACGAAAGTGTGCCAATGTAACATATACAGGGCGTAGGAGGGATAAAAAATGGTAATATATAAATTCTTACATGATGTGGACAGATGTATAGACTGCGGAGGCTGCTTTGCCGCATGCAAAGACCATAACGGTGTTCCAGAAGGTGTAGCGAGGATACGAGTGATAAGACTTAACGAGGGAAAGCCAGGGGAAAAATACGCAGCAATGGCATGCATGCATTGCACTGACCCCGCATGCCTGAGAGCGTGTCCTACGAAAGCGATAACCAAGCGACCGGATGGTATTGTGATAAACGACAAGGCTAAGTGCATTGGGTGCGGTTATTGCGGATGGGCGTGCCCGTTTGGAGCTCCGAAGTATCCGGATAAAGGACCTGTTGAACTCAGGGGAATAATGGACAAATGCACTTTCTGCGTTGTTCCATATGAACAGGAGAAGGATGTAGCGGGGAATCTAATACAGCACGAACCAAAACCAGTATGCGTTTCCTTCTGCGCAACCAAAGCACGGCTTGGTGGGGATGTCACGGAGATAACAAAAATATATACTGCGAGAGTGGCTGGGAGATTGGTGCAAAGGCAAGTAGGGGTGTAAATAAAACATGAGCCACACAGCATACGTTGTATTCACGGTATTCAGTCAGATAGCAGTGGGCGCGCTGATAGCAATGGTCATCGCAGACTTTCTCTCAAAGGGAAAGGAGGATGCAAAGTTCTTTGAGACCGGGGCATGGGTATGTGTCCCGGTCGCAATAATTGGTCTGATAGCAATGCTCTCACACGAGGCACGTCCGATCCAAGCGATGATGACGATGAACGCAAACTTAGCTACGTCATGGCTGAGCAGAGAGTCCTTAGCATTGACGGTGTTTGTAGTCTTAGCGGTGATATACACAGTGCTGTGGCTATTTGAGCCAGAATACGGCAGTCTCAAGGGGCTACCAGTAATACCAAAGATAGCAAAGATTTTTATGCCGCTCAGGAAGGTTGTTGGAATCTTAGGTGCGGTTGTGGGATTTGCGTACCTCGGTATAGGT
This sequence comes from uncultured Halobacteria archaeon, assembly GCA_964644925.1. Taxonomy (GTDB): domain Archaea; phylum Halobacteriota; class Syntropharchaeia; order Alkanophagales; family Methanospirareceae; genus QEXZ01. The sequence goes on from CAZXYJ010000006.1 coordinate 13,360, forward strand.
GCAAAGGCGTACATGATGCCCACAATGCCTTCGTGGAACTTAGACACAACGCCGCTGTTCTTCCTGGTTACTACTCTACTCGTGGGCGTAACGGCAGTAGCAGCAGTTCTTTCAGCGAAATACATGCTTAGAAAAGAAACAGTGGAACGTTTTGCGAACTTTCTTTGGGCTACGTGGGGAATTGCGCTGGTAATGGTGATCGTGCTGCTCTTCACACTGTTTACGAACATATCTGTGTTACAACAAGTTGGAGTGACAGAAGCCACAACACTAGCTCAAGCGGAAACACTAAAAAACATGCTGCATGGTGATTACACCGCGCTATTCTATGCACGAGTGGTAATAGGCGTTGTTCTGACACTCGTATGCTTAGCAGCGCTTGTATTACCGCTGAAGAAGAAGGACATCTCAAAAGCATCGGTTCTTACACTCGCAGTGTTTGTGTGTGCGCTAATCGGGGAACTTCTGGGAAGGGCGGTGTTCTTCGGTGCGAACGTGTCTCTTGGTGAAGTCATGCCCTATGTTCTATCATCAATAGTATAAGAAAACCAAAAAACAGAAAAGAACAAAAAATTGGTTGTGGAATTTGAGCAACTCCACAACCCACTATTTTTTAATTTAAAATAAAAAAATGCATGCAATACTAATCTAATCCGAGCATGCAAGCTTTAACATCCTTTTCCGATTAATACACGATAGCAATCTTAGTCGGACTTAGGCGAAGAATCCAGCTTTGCCTGAACTTCCTCTTTTAACTCCTCTTCGGTCTTCCCTTCGGTATCTATGCCCATATACGCAGCTACTTCTTTTATGTTTACTTCCTCGCCCTTTGCCTCCGCTGCCGCTTTTTTCGGTATCTCTTCTTCGCTGCCTGTCACAGATTCTTCAAATTTCTTGTAGTTAATCTCCGCTTCCTTCCTCGCTTTTTTGAACTCCCCCATTGCCTGTCCAAACGACCGGGCAAGTTGCGGCACCTTAGAAGCGCCGAACAGCAGAATGATTATTAATACTATTATCCCAATCTCCATTGGTCCTATCCCTCCAATAAAAAGCATTCCTCCAATCATCGTCTTTTTTGGCACCACCTAACTTAACTTATCTTGCTTATATAACATATTTTAAGTTCAGGTATATAAATATATCGTATTTTTTCAAGCTTTCTTTCTTAAAGAGAATCTTGCTATTAGTAATCCAAGCTCGAACATAGCTATTGACACCACCGCCATCAGCATCGAAATACCCGTAGGGTCGGCGATGACAAAGAGAGCGATTCCTATTATCAGCCCATAAAATATCAGTCGCTTACCCCTGAGCCAGGAATACGTTACGAGCTTCATCCTTACCGCTAAACTCATTATTAAAGGGATTTGAAAAATCAGCCCGAATCCCACAGCAGTGTAAAGGATAATAGAGAATATCCTTTTAGCAGAAAGCCTCACCAGTGCTATCTCGCCGGAGTAGGCGATAATGTAATCAAAAACGCGTGGAAGCACGATGTAATAGGCGAAGAAAGCGCCGAGTCCATACAAGCATAGCGAAGGAATAACAACAATCAGGAAAAATCGCCTCTCCGACGGATATAAACCCGGTCGCATAAAAGCGAAAATCTCATATAGTAACAAGGGTAAAATAACAGAAAGAGCACATAAAAAGGAGAACAACAGCCTCACGCTTAGCCATTCCATCGGGCCGTACACAAATAAAGACATATCACCGTGGAATAGATGGGTTAATAAGACGCGAAGGTAATCGTTTGAAAAAGGGAACATGATTAGAGTAACCGCTGCGAACGGGATTAAAACAACGACGAGTCTTCTTCGTAGTTCGGCGAGATGCGTGATTAATGGAAGATCCTCATCGCTCACAGGTTCACTTATCTCATTTCCAGTTTGCAATTCCATTTTTTTCTTATCCTCTTCCCTTTTAGTCAGGAGCAATGACAGATGACAAGCAGTAGCATTAGCGAGGAGTTTGGATATATAATAGAAGCGTTAAAGAGAAAAATCATGCTCATTTCGGGCATTGTCATCGCTACTATGCTTCTCTCTTTTTCTTTATTGGTAGATCCCGCGTTACAGAGGATAAAACAAGACCTCCTGCCTGAAGGTGCCACCCTCATCTATATTTCACCCGTAGAAGTGATAATGCTGAAGTTAAGGATAGCCTTGCTCACCGGCGTAATACTTGCCACTCCTGTTGTATGCTATTATGCGTATAAGACATTAAAAGCGAGGCTCGGGATAAAGAGTCCAATGAAAAAAACACATCTCTTTATATTGCTTGGTTCTGCCATTTCTTTGTTCATTGCAGGGATAAGTTATGCTTACTTCCTTATGCTGCCGCTCGTTCTCCGTTATCTCAACTATATGTCATCATCAGCGGGGGTTATTGCCACCTGGTCAATCAACGAGTTCGTATTTTTTGTTGTTGTAATAACGCTCATACTTGGGTTATCGTTTGAGCTGCCTATTGTTATCGTCTTTGTCGTTTATTCCGGACTCGTCCAGGTAAACACGCTGAAGGAATACAGGCGGTACGTCCTTGTGGGGATGTTCGTTCTCGCTGCGCTTTTTACACCGCCGGATGTGGTGAGTCAGCTCATTGTCGCTTTCCCTCTGATTGTTTTCTATGAGGTAGGCATAATAGTTGCGAGCGTCATCTCTAAGAGACGTTTTCCTCAAAATCACGAATCCCAAGCATCAGCACCAAATTCCAAATAAATCACAAAATCCGCCATCCGTTCGTGTACACGTTAAACCGTTTATCGCGGGCGAACCCGACGAGGGTTATGCCAAATTCCTCGGCATCACGTATTGCCTGTTCGGTGGGTGCGGAAACGCTTATGGCAACAGGGAAACCGGCAAAGAGCACCTTCTTCACGGTGGTGTGCGTTTGCCGGGAAGAAGTAACAAAAACGCTTTCAGAAATCTCTATCCCGTTTTTAATGCACGTCCCTATGAGCTTGTCTATCGCGCAATGCCTGCTAATGTCTTCGATAAAGATGCCCTGTCCCTTTTGATCGAAAGCAGCGACCACATGCGTGCCCCCCGTCGCTTTATACAATACGCCTTTCTCGCCTAACTCTTTTACACGTTTAAACACGTCTTCGCACCTTATTTTTATCCGTGAGTTAACCTTCGAGGGATTCCGATGGACTTCTCGCTCTAATGTAACACGTATTACGTATTTCCCGGGGTTCGCCCCTTCGGCATCGAGATTCGCGATGTAAGAAGTGTCAAGCCCCTCGGAGTACAAATGCCCGATTGCCAGTTCTTCGAAATGCGAAGGCAGGCAAAATAACTGGCTGTGTGGTCCCCCCCCTACTTCTATTCGTACTTCCGCTTCTCGAACGACAAAATCGTCTCTATGTCTTTGTAAGCATTTGTCTCCGGAAACTTCGCGGATTTTTACGGGGGCGAGCGCTTCCCCCCTTTTCTTCGGGTCCATACGGTTTTATCAATCATATTTTTAATTCAAATCTTCTTAAATCAAACGACTGAAGGTTTGGTTAGAAGATGCAGACAAAACCTAAACTATTTAGGAAAAAATCTGTAAACCTTCCAATAATTTAGAAGAACCCGTAAAAAATCCATCTTTAAAAACAATCTTCGTTAATATCTGATATTCATTTGTGTCGCTAAAAAAATCGAAAGTCTTTTATACTGCGTAATCTCAAAGTTATGTAACATTGATTCTATTGGATATAGGGAGATAGAAGAAAGATGCCAAAAAGAGAATATGCAAGAAGCTGTAAATCGGTGAGTGCAATAGTGAGAACAGCGAAGCCAATGTTGCCTCTGATAGTTATTGCAGTGTTGACGGTATCGCTGGTGAGTGTAGCGATAGCGGCAGAGGAAGACTTCGGAGGTTGTGAGATGTGTCATTCAGATGTTGCCGAGGATTTTTCGACATCGCTGCATTACACCGGTGCAGGAATGATGGATGAGTACGCGAAATTTGCGGCAAAAGAGTTCGGAATAGATATGGACGAGTATTATGCACAGTGGAACTGCTCTAACTGCCATGCTGCCACCTGCGAGAAGTGCCATGTGGGATATGAAGCTAAGATGGGGCATGGAGACCAGACTCAAGAGATAACGATAGATACATGTGACAAATGCCACTATAAGAAACAAACCTCGATCTTTGTAGGGGAGATTCCAGCACATGGCAAAATACCGATAGAAGGTGCCGAAGTAGCGCACCCTGCGGATATCCACTATGAAAAGGGGCTTATATGCACGGACTGCCATAATGTGGAAGAGATGCACGGTTCAGGGGAAGAAGTAGCCAGCCAGCTTGAGGCAGTGACGACAAAGTGTGAAGACTGCCACAACAGTCCAGGGAAAGAAGTCAAGGGAATGCCAGTAACGCAGTATTCTCCGGACACACCATCGCATAAGATACACGGTGATAAACTCGACTGTACTGCATGTCATCTGGGATGGGCACCAAGATGTGTAAACTGTCACTTAGATACCAGAAAAGGAACGCACGTAATGATTGACGATTTCCATCTTGCTATCGGTGCTGATGGTAAGATAAAACCGTTCATGAACATGACTGCTGCTTATGACAATGCGACACACACAGGGTATGGTGCATGGTTCCCGCATACGGTTACAGATAAAGCAAAGGAATGCGCAGACTGCCATGAAAACCCAGAAGTGCTGCTCTGCGAAGGTTGCGAAGGAGATATACTCGGCGAAGGGGGTTCATTTATACCACAAGAGACGGTAGACAGGTTTTTAGCAGCAGTAGAAATGCCAGCAGGAGCACCAGCAGCAACGCCAACTGAAACACCAACAGAACCAGCAGCAACGCCTACACCACCAGGTTTCGAACTGATATTCGCAGTGAT
>CAZXYJ010000007.1:0-10705 GCA_964644925.1 uncultured Halobacteria archaeon
ATCTTTATGTCCGGGCTCCCAGCTTGCACGTCAGGCAGAGGTAATGCCATTGTCTTTTCTAAATCTATATCCTTAGCCCTGCTATTTAAACTTTACATTTAAAAATAGAAAAATTTATATATTATCCTTCTCATTAATCCATTAAATGGAGGTATAACCTAAGTAAAATGATTGCACAAGAACAAAAGCCTATGGAGGAGATTCTGGGTTATCTTGAGGGGAAACAGAAGGTGGTAGTAATGGGTTGTGGTGGCTGTGCTACTTTCTATGGTACGGGAGACAAAAAAGCGGTGAATGAGATGGCAGAGAAACTTACGAAGGAAGGGAAAGAAGTCACCAAAATTGTCATGCCTTTGGGTATGCAGGCATGTGAAACCGAGAAGTGTTCGATATTTCTGCAAAAAAAACGAAGTGCCGTTGAGAACTGCGATGCAATTATGGTGATGAGCTGCGGTGACGGTGTGCAGGTAGTAACCGAGTATACGGATGAAGAGATGGGCATTGCAAAGGAAGTCTATCCGGTAAATGACCCACTGGGACTTGTAGGCGGCGGTCCTACAAAGTTCAAGGAGACCTGTCAGTCCTGCGGAATGTGTGAACTGGGCAAAACCGCGGGTGTCTGCCCTCTGACTTCCTGCGGAAAGGGATTGATGAACGGTCCCTGTGGTGGCGTGCGAGAAGGCGATAAATGCGAAATAGACCCCGATAAGGACTGCGCCTGGGTGAAGATATACAAACGAATGGAGAAACTCGGCAAACTCGATGCGTTCGAGCAGATGAATGACCCGCATGAATGGAGCAAAATGAAGAGACCGCGGCTATTCGAGCTGGAAAACCCTATGGGTATGATGGACATGATGGGCGCTATGATGAACCTTAACACCATCAGTGGATACATGTCTATGATGTTCGCTAAGCCACCAGCCGAAGAAGAGGAAGCCAAAAAAGAGGGAGGGAGTGAAGGAAAAAAATGACGGATGAAGTTTATAGCGATTTGATGCGAGAGTTTAAGGAAGGGAAATACGTCTTCACAGGCGAGTTAGAGCCGGAGAAAGCGGGAGACGTCAACGAGCCGATTGAGATGGCAAAAGAGCTAAAGGGTTTGGTGGTAGCATGTAACGTGACGGACAATCCGCAGAGTTTCGCTTATGTTAACAGTATGGCGGCGTCGTATCTAATCCAGAAAGAGGCAGGAATGGAATGCGTTTACCAGTTGAGGTGTTCGGACAGGAATCGTATGGCGCTTCTATCTGATGTGCTTGGCGCTGGTGCCTTAGGATTGAAGAATATCCTGGCGTTAGCGGGCGACCACGTATCTCTGGGTGATACGCCAGATGCAAAGCCTGTCTTCGACCTAGACTCAACCACGCTTATAAAGCTGATACGGACGATGGTGGACGAGGGCAAAGACCTTGGTGGTAATGAGATACATAACCCACCGAAGCTGCACGTAGGTGGTGCTGCGGCACCCGGAGCAGCGCACTTGAAGGCTGAGGTTGGCAAGGTGCGAAGAAAGATCAATGCCGGCGTGGAATACCTGCAAACTCAGGTCGTTTACTACACGGACGTGCTGGATAAGTTCTTTGGCGAGTTGGGGAAGGTAGATGTTCCGATACTGGTAGGGATTTTCCCTGCAAGAACGTTCGGACAGGCGGATTTCTTCGATAAATACGTTGCGGGTGTGGACGTGCCACCGGATTATTTAGAGAACATGAGGGCGACAAAACAGATAAAGGACAAAGAAAAGAAGAAGGAAGAGGTGGACCGGGTAAACATAGAATTCTTTACCGGGTTTCTGGAACATCTAAAGGGAACGCCGGCGGCTGGCTGCCACATGATGGCTGTGGGGTATCCCCGGATAATTGCACCACTTAAGAAAGTAATGGAATAATAAAAAAGAAAACGGGGGGGGTATTTTTCCCCTGCCCCCTCTTTTTTATTTTTGATTTTTTTAATGACGAAAAACTAATTTTATATTAAGTTAAGTTACGTTACATTGAGGAAAGAAAAGATGAAGGAAAAAGTTAAAGCAAGGGTAGTTATTGATGATAGAATAAGACATGGAAAACCGATTATCAGGGGAACAAGAATAACGGTAGATGAAGTTTTGGGTGCTCTAATAGGTGGTATGAATTACGATGAAATTGAGAGAGAGTATGGGATAGAAGAGGAAGATATACGTGCTGCAATAGAGTATACTGCTTCCTTTGTTAGAGGAGAGGAAATTAGACCGCTGGGTATAAAGCATGAGATTCTTTCTTGATGCAAACATGCCTTATTCTTCTAAGGACGTTTTCAACCCCTTTGGTCAGGTAAACCATGCAGGGGATGTTGGTTTGGCAAGTGCAGCAGATAGAGAAATTATTAAATATGCGGTAGAACGCAAAGCAATTCTTGTTACTAAAGATTTAGAGTTTGCCAGTATTCTTTTATATCCTTGGGATTCACATTCTGGGGTAATAGTCTTGAGATTGCCTTTTTACTTCACTGCAAAACAAATAAACAAAGTTTTGAGAGGATTCCTGTCTTCCCTTGATGTAAAAGAGTTAGAGAATGCAGTAACCATTGTTGAATTAGGCAGATATAGGATGAGAAGATACGGGGGAAGGGTATAGAAGTAGAGATAAAATGGTAAAATATGGAAAAGCTGCTGTTAAAGCGGTTAGGTTATTAGTGTCTGGAAACATTGATCGCCCAAGAGATGCTTGGGAAATAGCTACAGGGGATATTTTTGGTGAAGGAACATCAAGTCAGCGTAAAGGGTGCCCCAGAAATGCATTTCTCGGTCTTTGTGCGGAAGGAAAAATTAAAGGGATTCAAACAGGTGATTATACAAAATCGAAGAAAAATAAGGAATATGCTATTAAAGCTGTACAAATACTTCAAGAGATACCCGCACTTTCTTTTGATCCAAAGGCACTTTGGAATAGGGTAGTAGAGAGTGACTATAAAGTTCATAATCAGCAGATGGATGTTGTAACGTCGTTATGGAATAATAATTTAATTGCTGTGACCGAAAACAGGATAAAAGAATTCCTGCGGAAACAGAACATTTTTGCAGTCGTTGGCGTTTCGCGCAACCCCGATAAGTACGGGCATCAGGTATACCAAGACCTGAAAGAAGCAGGTTACGTGGTTTACCCCGTGAACCCGAACATTGACACCGTCTCAGGCGACCGGTGCTATCATTCGCTGAGCGAACTGCCCGAAAAACCCGATGTTGTTGATGTCGTGGTCCCGCCAAAAGTAACGGAGAAAATAGTCGCAGAATGCCGGGATTTAGGACTAAAAAAAGTATGGATGCAGCCCGGGTCGGAATCCGAGCGTGCAATATCGTTTTGCGTTCAGAACGGCATAAAAATAGTGCATGACGTATGTGTGATGGTAAAGAGAAGGGAATAGATTGAAGACACAGATTAACGCAGATTAACACGGATGAAAGGAGCAATGCCGTTAAAAATACCCCCCTGCCCTACCCAACAAAAAGAATAAATCTGTGTAATCTGTGTAATCTGTGGTTAATAATTTTCGGAAATGACTATAATTTAGTGCACATTATCGAGCCGCGTCTTTACCTCTTCCATGAACTCTTCCGTATTCGCCACTCGCTTCGCAGGCGGTTCAGCCAGTTTTGCCAGGTCGCCGGTCATTATACCATCTTCTATTGTGCCCGTAGCAGCAGCTTCTAATTTGTCTGCGAATGCTACAAGCTCGGGTATGCCATCCAGTTCTCCGCGCTTTCGTAACGCACCGCTCCACGCGAATATGAGTGCAATGGAGTTAGTAGAAGTCTTCTCGCCCTTGAGATGCTTGTAGTAGTGCTTCTGCACCGTGCCGTGTGCCGCCTCATACTCGAAGTAGCCGTGTGGCGATACCAGAACTGAGGTCATCATAGCTAAACTCCCGAAAACCGAGGCAAGCATATCCGACATTACATCGCCATCATAGTTCTTCAGCGCCCATAGCATGCCTCCCTCCGACCTGATTATCCTTGCTACTGCATCGTCTATTAGCGTATAGAAATACGTTATCCCTGCATCCTTGAACTTACCCTTGTACTTCTCTTCATATACCTTCTCGAATATCTCCCTAAAATTATTGTCGTAGGTCTTGGATATGGTGTCCTTTACGGAGAACCACAGGTCCACGCGCTGGTCGAGAGCGTAAGCGAAGCAGGCTTCGGCAAAGCTACTTATTGAGGCATCAAGATTGTGTATCCCCTGTATTATCCCGGGTTTACTGAAGTCATGTATTGTGTGCTTAACTTCCTCCTCACCGTTATCTGGCGTGAACACCATCTCTGCCCTCCCTGGACCGCCGATCCGGTATTCAACATTCTTATACACATCGCCGTAGGCATGCCTGCCCAGTATTATTGGTTTTTTCCAGTTTCTTACCGCGGGTTTTATATTTTGCACCATTATAGGCTGCCTGAAAATAGTACCGTCCAGTATGGCTCTTATTGTGCCATTTGGGCTCTTCCACTGCTGTTTCAGGTTGTATTCCGTGACTCTTGCTGCGTTTGGTGTTATCGTAGCGCACTTAACACCCACTCCGTACTTTTTTATCGCCTCTGCTGCCTCTATGGTTATCTGGTCATCGGTCTCGTCCCTCTTCTCAAGAGCAAGGTCATAATATTCAGTTTTGAGGTCAATGTAGGGATAAAGAAGTTTCTCCTTTACCATGCTCCACATTACCCTCGTCATCTCGTCTCCGTCCATTTCCACTAATGGAGTCTTCATCTGGATTTTATCGGTCATTTTTTTCGTTGTATAAGTAATATAACTTCCCTCTATTTAAAGACACGGATTTACACTGATTTACGCGGACTTTCTAAATTTAAGTTTGACAGTGTTGATTTTTATCATCTGTGTTAATCTGCGTTAATCTGTGTCAACAATTTATTTTCTTGTCTCTTCTATTCTGCTTTCCGGTATTTCAATGCCTCTCTCTCGCTTGGTAATATATACAGAACATCGTCCCAGGGATGCCGGTATAATCTGGAGTGGTGACGTTTCTGGTCCAGGTAGTGCCCAATCATACCGATTGTCCGCCCTAATACGAATATGCCATTGAGCGTGCCCATATTAATTATCTCGTCTATCTCTTCCTCTGCATATATCCCCGTGGAGCGCAGAATATCAACGAACACAATACCCACGCAGCCATCTACGTTCAATATGAGGTTGTTCCGCTTGGCTGTCGTTATCTGCTCCACCTCAAGTGCGAAATCCAGCAGTCCATGCTTTGGAAGGTTTGCGTAAGCCCACTCTTCGAGGAGTTTTACACGCATATCAGGATTCTGCACGCTTTTCACCCTGTGCCCAATACCGGGTATATTTACGTTCTTGGCTTTCATCTCGTCCACAAACTGCCTTGGCGTTAGACCTCCTTTTAGGGCATTCTTGAAGTGCTTAGCAGCATCATCTATGGCACCTCCGAATCGCGGACCTATTGTCAATACTCCCGATGCCACGGCTGCCGTCAGGTCCTTGCCCGCCATCGTGGTTACAATGGCATTATGTGCCGCACTCACGCATGGACCGTGGTCTGCGGTTATCTTCAGAGCAAGTTCCAGGAATTCCGTGACATACACGGGCAAGCGTTTCTTGAACCACAACAATGAGATGACGTCGCCTATCCCGTATCCCTCGCTGATAACCCTGCTTATCGGAACGCCGGCATATAGAAGTTCCTCGCCCCTGTCGTCTGAGATTGTGCTGATAATGTTGGTGGCTTTTCGCATAGTTTGCGGATTATAACCTGCCGGTATCTCTTGCGGTTCCACCACCTCCTTCTCTTCAATAATAATTCCTTTTGCCCTCAAATCGTCATACACCTCTCGTATAAGGTCATCGAGGTCGTCGTATGAGCTGGGGACGTATGCCCCTGCTTCCTTGAGTGCCACGTTCTTTGCATCTGCCGTCTCTGCCTCACCCCGCGCCATAGCGCCGGCATGCCCAAACTGCACCTCGCTGGGGAATACCTTTGCGCATGTGCCGGTAACCCACGCTACCACCGGCTTCGTTATTTCTCCTTTCTTTATTGCATCTGCTATCTCATACTCATCCTTACCGCCTACTTCCCCGAGTACCACCATCATCTTTATGTCTGGATTTGCCTCGTATCGCAGCAGATGCTCAAGAAGTGTCGAACCCGGGTATTTATCTCCACCGATGGCAACTCCCTCGTACACACCGTCTGAATTTAGCGAAATCATATTTGCCATCTCGTTCATCATGCCACCCGACTTCGACACGAACCCAACGCTTCCGGACCGGTAAAGTTTTGACATCAGAAGGTTAGACAAAGCACCACCGGCATTACCTATTTTGAAGGCGCCCGGCACAAAGCCCCCTACCGTTGCAGGACCGATAATCCACTTACCCAGTTTCTTTCTTAAAGCAATGAGTTCCCGTGTCTGCCGTTCGGGTAAACCCTCGGCAATAATGACAACTGTCTTAATGGACGGGTAGTTTAGAGCTTCCGTAGACACTTCGTACGCCGAGCGGAAGGATGCGAAGTTTATGACCACATCAGATTCAGGATGCCTCTCCACCGCGGCTCCGAGACTGTTGTACATCGGGATCAGTATCTCGTGCCAGCCGAAGAACACCTTCGTAAACCCTTTGCGCCCCCCACTGGGATTCACAACTGCCGCTACGGATGGGCTCTCCTTTCCTGATAGATAGTCAAAGTCCAGCATCCTCTGAACTGCCGCTTCCTGGTTACCAAATATAATGGCTGTTGTATCCTTATCAAACAGCACATAATCGGGTTTGACCATCTTTCCTCTCACCTCCATTTAGATTTTTTAGTGCAATGGCAACCACTTTTGTCATGTGCATGTCAGGTCCGTGAACCTCCATATCCAGGTCTAATCTCTGTCCCGCATCGCGAATCTTTTCCAGACCCGCCTCGTAGTTTGGCCCACCACGCCGAATATATATCTTTATACCATACTCTTTTATCTTTTCCGCGTAATCGTCAAGTGCATTTATTATTCCATCGAACGTCTTTGCCACGTCCGTGAAGTTCGCTATTCCGCCGCCTATGATGAACACTTTACCCCCCTCCACCTTCTCCCTGGTCATCAAATCAAGTAGTGTCTTTGCATACTCGCAGGTCTCGTCTGTGGTGGGATTACCACTATACTCTCCGTAGGTTGCCAGCTCATCACCAAATCCAAGGTCTACCACCGTGTCTGCGTAGATTACACTTGCTCCACCTCCAGCCACCATGGTCCACACTCTACCCCCGGGATTCAGAATAGTGAGTTTCAGTGATGAACCGCTCTTTTCGTCCAGTTTCTTTATGTACTGCTCCTCATGTCTTAAATCACGACCGAAAGGGACAGGAAACTCTATGTCGCCCCAATCGCCGTGGCAGATGAAATGTGCCGTATCGTCTAATCGAGCCACGGTGTCTAACGGAAAGAACGCATCGTCCTTGTGGGTAAATGGATTGAACTCCAGGAACCCAAATTGCAGTTCGCGATAAAATCGGAATAAAGCTGTTATGAAGTCACTAAGGGCATTCCTTTTCTCACTGCTCACACCATCCAAAACGGGAGAGAGGTCAACGTCCTCAATCTTTGCATCTATGGGCACATTGATGGTGGTAACCTTGTCCCAGTTAGCCTCTATGTCCACTCCTCCTTCTGTCGAGAAATGGATGTAATCGCCCTCAGGATGTCCGGTGAATGCTAGGTAATATTCTTTATCATGCTCTATGAAGGGCTCAATGAGGAAGTGCGTTAGTTTCCCTCTTACTTTGCCCACCTCCACGATGCTGTTCATTTTCTCCTCTATCCATTTCTTTGCTTCGTCATAGGTGGCGTTCATCAGTAAGAGCCCATGCTTGCCCCGCTTTCCAAATAGCTGGTCGGGCTTTACCACCAGTTTATCTGTCTTTAGCCAGGGCTCATCAGTGCTTACGGCTTCAATGCTCCTCTCTGGTGTGACCAGAGCGACTCTGCCATTGTACTTTAACTTTCCGTTCGAGAACCTCTCTATACGTTTAGCCAACATATTCTTGGCATCATATTCCCTTATTCCTCGTTGTGCCATATTCCTCTTATCCCTCCTATTCTATTTACTTTCCAACCTTTGCCTTTACCCAGGGCAGTTTTCCCCCCGTCTTCACTATCTCGGCATCAAGTTGTGAAAGGGAGTGTGTAAGTTCGATTTCAATATCTTTTGTCTGATTCCTGAGTCTGACATCGTCCCGCAATTCCCCTATAAAAACCTCTAACTTATCCGCCAGGTCTATAGAATCGTAGTCCGCAGGATCCTTAAATGTCAGAGGCACTATTCCAAAGTTTATCAAGTTGGCTAAATGGATGCGAGCGAAAGACTTGACAATTACCGCCTTAACGCCCAGGTATTTGGGTGCAAGAGCAGCATGTTCTCTGCTCGAGCCCTGACCGTAGTTCTCACCGCCTATTATGAATCCACCACCCCGGTCAAGAGCCCTTGTGGGAAACCCGGGATCAATCGCCTCAAAAACATACTTCGATATCTCTGGTATGTTGCTCCTCAACGGAAGGATTTTCGCTCCGGCAGGCATGATGTGGTCCGTAGTGATATTATCCCCAACCTTAATGAGCACTTCGCCCTTAAGCGTATCAGGCAAAGGAGGGAAATCCGGCAGTGGCTTGATGTTCGGTCCCCTCATAATCTCTACTAAATTGGCTGGCTGCTGCTCTGATTGAAGTGGCGGTAAAAACATGTTGTCATTGATTATAAACCGCCGAGGCATCTCTATCCGAGGGCAATCGCCGAGGTCCCGTGGGTCGGTAAGAACACCGTTAATTGCCGTAGCTGCTGCGACTTCAGGGCTCACAAGGAATATCTCTGCGTCCTTTGTTCCGCTCCTGCCCTCAAAGTTCCTGTTAAACGTTCGTATAGATATACCCTGCGAAGATGGTGCGGCTCCCATGCCTATGCAAGGACCGCAGGCGTTTTCAAGTATCCGTGCACCCGCAGCTACAAGATACCGCATCTCACCGCTCTTGATGAGGTGCTCTACCACCTGCCTCGAACCCGGGTTTATAGTAAGATGCAGGTTATCTGCAATGGTATGCCCTTTCAGTATGTTTGCCACCTTTTTGAGGTCGCGTAACGAGGAGTTTGTACACGAGCCAATCGCTACTTGCTGCACCTCCATTCCTGCAATCTCTCTCACCGGTTTGACGTTCCCCGGACTGTGAGGGATAGCAACCAGTGGCTCTACTTTGCTCAGGTCAATCTCTATGATTTCGTCATATCCCGCATCTGCATCGGCTTCAAGCGGAATCCATTGGTCGCCACGTGCCTGTGCTTCCATGAATGTCTTTGTCACTTCATCGCTCGGGAATACGCTCGTCGTCGCTCCGGTTTCAGTGCCCATATTGGTTATTGTTGCTCGCTCGGGCACGCTAAGCGTCTTAACCCCGGGACCAAAGTACTCCAGCACCTTTCCCACACCGCCTTTGACGTCTATCCTGCGAATGACCTCCAGTATGACGTCCTTGGCTGAGACCCAATCAGGAAGCTTCCCTGTGAGCTTTATACCCGTAATCGTTGGATACTTTATTCTGTACGGCATACCTGCCATGGCGACCGCCACGTCAAGACCACCCGCGCCTATGGCAAACGAACCTATACCGCCAGCAGTAGGTGTGTGGCTGTCAGAACCAATCAGCGTCTTGCCCGGACAGGCGAATCTTTCCAGGTGGAGCTGGTGACAGATACCATTACCGGGGCGGGAGAAATACAAACCGAATCTCTTAGCTATGGATTGAAGGTATCTGTGGTCATCAGGGTTTTTGAAGTCTGTTTGCAGCGTGTTGTGGTCAACATAACTAACGCTCAGTTCTGTTCTCACCTCTGGTATCCCTATGGCCTCGAACTGTAGGTAAGCCATTGTACCTGTTGCATCCTGGGTAAGCGTCTGGTCAATCTTCAAAGCAACCTCTTCTCCAGGCTCTATTTCGCCCTCTACATCTACAATATGCTCGTTAATTATCTTTTCTGCAACTGTTCCAGACATTTTAATCACTTCATAATTTAAGTCAATCGTATATATTAAATTTTCTATTTTTATTTCGATTCAAAAGAGGGTAGCTCTCCGCATTCCTCCATATCTTCAATGACTAACCGAATTACATCTTGTAAACTCTTCAATGCTTCTTCTTTGGTCTCACCCCAAGTTGCTCCTCCTCTGTCTTGGAGTTCCGGAGAGTAAGCAACCCACTTATCCTTATCCGGTTCAATTGCCACCTTAAAGATATAAGTCCTCATTTTATCTTGTTTTTCCTACACAATAATTAAAGTGGTGGGCTTAAATAAAAAGGTTGTTGCCTTTCTATTTTCTTCTCCTTCTTAAAAGATATGCCACAACTTATCCTTTCTCTTTGGGATTGGGAAATTTGGATTTACTTGGGATTTGGTAGTATTTGACATTGGGATTTATGTTTATGGTTGTACCGACATAATCATCCTTGCATGATGCGGGTATTGTGCAATGAACCTCATCTCGTCCTCCGTTACAGGCTTCTGCGTGTGAACGTTCGCATACCTCACGAGTTCTAATATCTCGCGAGCTTCTTTGTCATCACGGAATTTCAACTCGTATTTCCCCGCCACGTTCTTGAATCCCTTTATTCCCGAATATTCGCCCGTTGTTATAAGCCTGCCGGTCTCAATCTGCTCGATATGTCCTC
>CAZXYJ010000007.1:10805-17533 GCA_964644925.1 uncultured Halobacteria archaeon
GAATATTCGCCCGTTGTTATAAGCCTGCCGGTCTCAATCTGCTCGATATGTCCTCTGCCGACTTCGGTGTAGTCATACAGTTCATAATTTCTGCTGTCCTTCAATGCGCCGTCAGCGTGTATGCCGGATTCATGTGCAAAGGCGTTATCGCCTACCGCGGGCTGGTTGACCGGGATGGGAACTCTAAAAGAAAGAGAAGCGTAGTTGCAGATCCGCCACGCGTGGCTTAAATCTACATCCTGTAACCGATATTTGTTTTCAAAACCGCTCGCTTTCTTTATCGCAAGTACTGTTGCGACCAGGTCTGCGTTGCCAGCTCGCTCGCCCATTCCGTTCACCGTGGTGTTGATGTACGCATCAACACCCGCATCTATTGCTCCTTTGGCGCCGGCAATCGAGCAGGCGACCGCCATGCCCAAATCATTATGGCAGTGCAGTTCGATGGGAATACACACCGCCTCTGCGAGTGCTTTTACTCGCTCATACACAGTGAACGGGTCGTCATAGCCGAGCGTGTCGCAGTATCTTATCCGGTCTGCGCCATGCTGTTTTGCAGCTTCGGCAAATTCTATCAGCCGTTCGAGTTCCGTCCTCGAAGCGTCTTCTGCATTGACTCCAATAGTCTCCGCACCGTGTTCCTTGGTGGTGTCAACTGCCTCGTACATCTCTCTTATTATGTCCTTCCAGCCGAATTTGCCCCTGAATTTGCCTTCTATCATCTGCTTAGATGTTGATATACTCAAATTAACGTGCTTCCGTTTCGGCACCAGTCGAAAAGCTTCTTCGACATCTCCCTTTATTGCTCTCAACCACCCGCTGAGTCGTATGCGTTTCAGAGCCCCTATCTCTGCTAACGCCAGATTGGCATTCAAATAGTCCGTTTCGTGTCTCGTGACGGGAAACCCGAACTCGCTCTGGAAGACCCCCATCTCATCCAGGTAAAGGTTCAGCAACGTCTTCTCTAACTTCGCTAAGCCCAATTCCGATGTCTGCACTCCGTCCCTGTTCGTGACGTCAATGATGTATATCGTGTTCGTGTTCTTCGTCATTTTATAAAAAAAAAAACTTATTCTTTTGATTAAACTTTTCTTTTTAAGAAAAGGTTATGCGAATAACAGTAAGTGGTCTTCCGGGCAGTGGCACAACAACGGTTGCGAAGTTGCTATCAGAGGAATTATCAGTAGAACTAATTTCCGCGGGCGAGCTATTTCGGCAAATAGCGAAGGAAAAGAAACTGCCGTTAGAGCATTTTAACAAATTGGCGGAAACCGATGACGATTTCGATAGACAAATAGATGAGCGGCAGGCAGAAGAGGCGATGAAGCGGGAGAATGTCATTGCGGAAGGCAGGTTGTCCGGATTCTTCGTTCCTGATGCAGACCTGAAGATATGGCTAAAAGCACCGGTAGAGATAAGAGCGAGGAGAATTGCAGCTCGTGAAGGAATAGCCTACGAAGAGGCTCTTTCCGCTATGAAAAGCAGAGAACGCTCAGAAAACAACCGATATGAGCAATATTACGGGATAAATTTGAACGACCTTTCCATTTACGACCTGGTGATAGATTCATCAAGGTGGAGCGAGAGGGATATAGTGGAGATGATAAAGGTGGCAACGTCTGGTATAGCTAAACCAAAAATTTTAACCGAAAGTTTTAAATACTCCAAAACATATGACATTAACTGGTGATAAAAAATGGTAAGAGTAGGTCAGGAATTGTTGAATGTACCTTTCGGCGAGATGATTTTGCAGCTGAGCATGGCAATCGCCGAAGGACAGAGCAAACTGGATGAGAACGCCGTTGAAATCGCAAAATATTTGGCAGAGGAAAAGGTAGAGCTTCCGAAAATAGGGGGTCCTGAAGAGACAGGCACCGAGGAATTTCCGCTAATCGCACTCGGATTTTATCCACCGTTCTACCAGTTCCAGGAATCGATCATCGAGGTGAAAATGGCAATTACCATGGCAACCTCGAGCGAATTTAAATTGGGTGTGAAAGCAAAAGCGGGATGGGGTCCCTTCTCTGCTTCGGTGAACGCCTCGTATTCCAGAAAATACGATTACAAAGTGGAAGGGTCAAGCCTTCTCAGAACCAAATTGGTTCCCGTACCACCACCCACCGGCTTGGAAAAGTACATAGAAGCTCTGGTCAAGGCTAAGAGTGCAGCTCTAACC
This sequence comes from uncultured Halobacteria archaeon, assembly GCA_964644925.1. Classification (GTDB taxonomy): domain Archaea; phylum Halobacteriota; class Syntropharchaeia; order Alkanophagales; family Methanospirareceae; genus QEXZ01. The sequence continues at coordinate 12,979 of CAZXYJ010000007.1, forward strand.
GAGAAAGTAGAAGCAGAGCCAGAGGAGTAAATGCCAGAAGAGGTAAATTTTGAGGAAGTACTCATTGCACCTCTGGAAGCGATCGTAAGGAAAATCGCTGCAAGCGTAGCTGAGGCACAACTTAGACTTGACGAAGCAGCATTAAAAACGCAAGAGAAGCTGAAAGACAACTATCCAGGACTCGCAAAAGTTGGCTACATTCCCACATGGTACCACATGCCAGAAATAAACGTGGAACTGAAGATGGTGATGCACTACGAAGAGGAGAAAGAAGAAGTAGCACGGGGGAAAGAAAAATATCGGGCCCTTTGGGCCCCTTTTAATGCAAAATATAAGTCCAATTTCACGTACGAGGCAGAGGGTACCAGCAGTCTGAAACTCAAGATAGTATCCACTCCGCCCCCTCTCGCGATAACTGCAGAAAAACTAGGTGAGTAATACAAATGAACAACAACCCGAGAAGAACTCGCGTTAGAAAACCGTCTACCGCGGAGATCTCTGCCATCCAAAAAGAGCTGGGCACAATTAAAGCAGAGCGTACAAACCTGTTGAACAAGGTAAGTGCAGCGGAAAAAGACAAAGCAGAACTCCATGTGCAACTTAAATCACACAAAGCAAATGTCGAGCGGCTGGAAAAAGAAAAAGCTACTCTCAATACACGAATAAAAACGTTGGAGAAAGCAGCGCCTCCTACCGTGGAAATCTCTGCCATTCAAAAAGAGCTGGGCATAATTAAAGCAGAGCGTACAAACCTGCTAAGCAGGGTAAACCTATTGGAAAGAGACAAAATTGACCTCGATACACAGCTTAAAGCAAGCAAAACAAATATTGAACAACTTATAAACGAAAAACAGGATATGACCCGGCTTGTTGACGAGCTTAAAAAAGCAACTCCCGCTGTGAAAGTCGAAGATGTATCGAGTGTTTTCAAAAAAACACTGCGGTCTATACAGCGTGAAGTGAAGGAGCCAGAAAAACCCGGTGAGACGGGATACATAGTAGATAAATTCGAAGTAGAAATGAAAAGCGGGCTTGACCTGAAAGAAGGAATAAAACTGGTACAGCCCACAGCCGTCGAGTTAAAGCCCGAAAGCCTTAGTACCATAAGAATTTCATTCAAAGCCAAGCCGAAGTTGAAAATCGCAGAAGAATAAAATCTGTTAAAACACTAAGCGACATAGCAGGTTAATTATCTTCTTATGCGTTATTAAAGATACTCCCCCAGCTTCTTAACCCTGCTCACAGGGGTAGGATGCGTGGAAAAGATTTCCATTATTCTATCTGCTCGCGTTGCCTTTGCCCTTTCTGCAAAAGCTCTTAGTTCATATTCATCTATCTTCCCATCCTTATTCAGGTCGGCAGCACGCAAATCCTTTAAATCCCTTCTCGCTGTTACCGGGTCGGCAGCGAAGAAAGCACGCATGCTTTCCATCTCCTTTTTTACCTTTTCCGGCTTTGCAGCCGCAGCCGCACTACCGTAAATCATTTTGTATAACGCAGAAGCGAGTGCCTGCGGCTTCCTCGTGAGTTCCGCACTGCCCGCATCCGCGTAATATTCCCTTATACGAGACACGTAAAGCACGATAAGGTTGCTTATGAAATACACCACGAAGGCGATAAGAGCAATAGCCATCATTGGTAACGCCCCATCTCTACTTCTGCCCATGCCGCCAAAGATACCCGACCAGAAGAAGCTGAAATAGATAAAGTAGCATATCATCGGTATCACGCTCAGCGCCGTTATAACTACCATATCTTGATGTTTTATATGCGAAAGTTCATGCCCTAAAACCGCTTCTAATTCGTCCCTGCTTAACATCTCCATTAATCTTCTCGTGACGCAAACCCTCGCTTTCTTTTTTGAGGTGCCGAACGCAAAAGCGTTAGGTATCGCTATCTCGGAAATCCCTACCCTTGGTTTGGGGATGCCCGCCTTCATCGCTAATTCGGTCACCATCCGGTGTAATTCCGGCTGCTCTTGTTCCGAAACATAGCGAACGCGCATTGACCGTTCCACTATCTTTGGACCTATAAAAAACTGAATACCCACCATTACAAAAGCGAGTAAGGCGTAAATTATCGGCGTTCCTGCCCCGGTGAAAGTGGCTATAACGATTAATAGCGCATATATCACTGCAAACAGGAGCACTACACAGAGCCCCATCCTTATCCTCAGCCACGCAGTTCTCATTTTATTTTTTTATTTTTATTGTATATATTCTATCACCTATATGTAAAGTTATTATCCTCAAATTGAAATTATGTCATGAATAAAGTATAAAAAGAAAAAAAGAAAAAGGTTATCACGGGTATTCACCGATTTATTGATGAATACCTCTTTCACTTTTTCTCGTATATCTCAACAGGCTTTGGGAATATTCCAGGTCTATCGTCGGTCATCCAGTAAACATAGCCCATCACGTGCACAAAATATTCCAGATACCCCTTAATGAAGTTGCTCAACCCCTCGCTTCTGCGTCCAAGTATCAATATCACAAGCCACTGAATAAGCATGCATATCTCTGCGATAAATCCGTACACCGCTAACACCAGCATTACAACGAACGAATACACAATTCTGATGAAAAGTTCCAGCCGACTTGCATCATGTTCGTAAACAAACAACTGTTTCAATCCATCTGTTTTTTCTTCTACCATTATTTATCACCTCCTTTTTTTTTAATATCCCTTTCGCTAACTTTTGCCATGCTTTTTAAAATATGTCGAGGCAATATAAAAAGTTTTCGGTCTCAAAAAACGAAAGTATTATATAATAGAAAAAATATAAACATTTTCGGTATGGCAAACAAACTAAAAATATGCCCCGAATGCGGGTCAAAAAACGTTGTATCGGATTCTAAGCATGCAGAACTGTACTGTGCCGACTGCGGGATGGTTATAGCGGAGAATCTCGTGGACCTCGGACCAGAATGGCGTGCGTACGATTCCGAGCAAGCATCAAAAAGGGTAAGAACAGGCCCGGGTATGAGTTATAGAATTCATGATAAAGGGCTGAGCACACCAACGCCAAAACTACCCGCGGGGATACAGCGATTGAAGTGGGTAAACATGGACAGTAGCGAGAAGACCCTTGCCTTCGCACTTATCGAGATAGATAGAATGGCATGCGCACTTAAGCTGCCGAATGATATTAAAGAGATGACTTCTGTGCTGTACCGAAGAGCGGCGAAACGGAATTTGATTAAGGGACGCAGTATAGAAGAGTTGGTCTCTGCGATGCTGTACATTATTTGCAGGCAAAATGGGATTCCACGAACGCTGAAGGAAATTGCGCGGGTGTCAAGAAGCCCCCTGAAGAAAATAAGGCGTGCGTATATTTTCCTTTTAAGGAAATTCGAATTGAAGATTGCCCCTGCTGACCCATCGCATTACATTCCTCGGTTCTGCTCCGCATTAGGATTAAGCGAGGCGATAAGGGAAAGGGCAATAGAGATACTAAAGAGAGGTGAGGGAACGGGAACTGCGAGGGGCTGGGCACCAATAGGAACAGCAGCAGCGGCGATATATATTGCCGCGGTTTTAAGTGGCGAGTATCGAACGGAGAAGGAAATAGCAAAGGTAGTAGGTACAACGGAGATTACAATCCGAAATAGGTATAAGGAACTGGAAAAAGGGTTAGACATAGATGTGGATTCTCTTTCCCCGCGACCACGTCCGCGTTCTCGTCGAAAGAAAGCTTCTGCGACATCTGCACTCTAAAAGATTTTTGTGCAGACCGTCTTGTTCACGTTCTCTTTCTCCTCGATTGCATCTATTATCCTGTTTGGGTAGTTGCCGTTTACAATAATGCAGCTCATTTTGGTCTGCATTAAAAATCCGGGAAGCTCCGCATCAATACAATTCAGCCCCTCTGCCGATTTCCCCGCCAGCTCGTTCGCCCGGATTTTTTCGATAAGATGCCCGCTCTTTTTATCACGTATTCCATCCACATCGGTCAATTTTATGAATCTTTTTTCACCCAGCCTGTTTGCGACAAACGCAGCTATCGTGTCCGACGTGACGTCCCAGGTATGAGATAAGCAATCATCCTGTTTTAGTATCTTATAGGGCAGTAATATGCATATCGGTCCCGCCCCGTCTATTTCATCCTCATCCACGCTTTCGACCAAAGGTATCCCGGTTTCACCGCCGCCGCTACAAGCAGCCAAAAAAAGCCCGTACTGGTGCATTGCGAGAACAGCCATCCAATGTGCTGTTTCATCGGGTATTGACATAGCCGCAGCGATATTTCTTACCGTTTCTGCAAAAGGTCCACCACCGGGAATCAGTACCAGGGTAAAATCTCTATTTTTATCCCCATCACGCTCACGGGCATAATCTACAAGAAACCGCAGGATGTCCCGTGATTTTTCTATCAGACTGCCACCTAATTTTAATATTACTTTATTTTTCATCTATTTTCTCGATGTCTGTTAAAAAAATCCCACGAATTTTGTGCAAGATAGTATTCGGTGCCGTGCGGTACTATGCTACGGTACTGTTCCAATTAACAAAGCCAGAACGGAGATGAGATATATAGGCTGAAAGCTGCCTA